>JBHLNT010000068.1:0-20616 GCA_048941265.1 Promethearchaeota archaeon | reverse complement strand
CTGTTACTGAAGAGCAAATCGTTGATGCTATGCAATTTTATTGGGAAAGAATGAAATTAGTAGTAGAACCTTCAGGCGCAGTTTCCTTAGCAGGGTTGCTTTATAATGATGAGATTTCTTCTTTGACTGAAAATGCAAAAATAGGAGTAATTATTAGTGGAGGAAATATTGATCTTTCAGAATTTTTTATGCTTATAAAAAAAAAATTGCCAAAAAATTAGAATTGAAATTGGTAATTAAAATTTAGATTTAACTTTATTTCGGAGGTAGTAATTCTTTTTTTAACCTCACACGATCAACCTTTCCAATTCTCGTGATTGGAAGATTATTGGGATCAAGAGGATATACAATTATCTTTTTTGGAACTTTAAATTTAGCTAAATTCTCTTTGCAAATCTTCATAATTTCTTCTTTATCATTTTCATCAAATTTTTGCCCTAACTCCGGTCCTATCACAAGCCAAACAACTTCTCCATGTATCTCGTCAGGGGCTCCTATTGCGGCGGCAATTGCCACTTTTGGGTGTGAAATTACAAGTTCTTCAATTTCTGCGGGAAGTACAGTATAAGCCCCCACCCTCATGATTTCTTTAATTCGTCCAGTAATATATAAACCTCCCTCCTCATCTCTATACCCTAAATCTCCCGTTTTACAATAACCATCGGCTGTAAATCCTGTTTTATCTTCCTCGGGCATTTTATAATATGATTTGCTTGTTAAGGGCCCCTTGGCTAGAACTTCGCCTATTTCTCTAGGAGGAAGTTCTTTCCCCTCCTCATTAATTATCTTAATGTGCATCCCTGGAAGCGCTTTTCCTACATAGCCTTTTGCAATTTTTTCGAAATCATCTCCAGGTACTGTAAAAGTTACTTCTGCCCCAGCTTCGGTGCTCCCATACCCAACTATTATATTATCCCTGATACGATCCTTGATCCCTTTTAATAAATTTAATGGTACTTTTTCTCCTGAGAGTATAACAAGCTTTAAAAATTTCTTTGGTTCATATGTATCTAGATCAGGCAAGGATAGGTAAATCTTAAACATAGTGGGTACCCCTCCAAAAACTTTAATATTATACTCTTGCATCGCTTTTAATGAATCCCAGGGGGACCAAGATGCTTGAATAATATTTTCTGCTCCACCAATAATGCCCGTTCCGAGCAATTCAACAGTCCCTCCTACATGACTGACGGGCAAATTAATCAGCCATTTAGGGTGCTCATCTTTTTTCAAGAAACCTTTTGTTGTGAAAAAATCAATTAAAGTATTATACTCGATATAACACATCTCAATAATATTTTTATGAGATAACTCAACCGCTTTAGGAAATCCAGTTGTACCCCCTGTCCACACGACCAGAGTACAATCCTCGGGATCTTGATTTTCTTTGGCAATTTTCAATTTTTCGTAGAGTTTGCATTGTTTGGAAATTAATTCTTCAAATGGAGTGCCAAAGATATGTTTACCAACCATGACATACTGAATCTCTCCAAATTCAATACTTAATTCTTTTAAATTATCGGCAATTTTGTTATTTTGCCATTTATCAATCGTAACTATAACTTTTGGATTAGAATGTGGAATTAATAGTTTAAAATCTGCTTTCTTATACTCCTTGTCCATGGGGATTGTTATTGCGCCTATTTTACTCCCCGCTATGAACGTCAATATATACTCTGGAATTGTCGGAAGAACAGTAACAATTGTATCCCCTTTTTTTACTCCCATCTCTAAAAAGGCCATAGCAAGTAGGTCAGATTTTTCATTTAGTTCCTTTGATGTAATAATAATCTTATTTCCAAATCTAATTAAGGGAAAATCGGGTTTTTTCTCAGCCCAATATTCTGGATAATTCCAAAAAAGCTTTAGTTTTGGTAATTCCATTTCTTTTATTCTCACCTACATTTGGAATTTAAAAATAATTTAAATTTTTATAATTTCCGACAAATATAACATGATTTAATATTTTTTTATTCTCTAACTTTTATGTACCCATTTCGAATTGCTTTTTTTTGCTCATTATTATAAACTTCAAAAAATAAATTCAAATCTCCTTCTATTTTGCTTCTGGTTTTTAAGTGAATTTCAATCTCTGTTCCTGGTAAAACCATATCAGTAAAATTGCATGCTATTTCTCTTATAAATTCCGGATTTCTTTTAGCTTCTTTATTCGTAATCTCCTTAACCGCACACGCAAGAGTAGCTGTGCCTTGAAGAATAATATTAGGTAATCCTACCATATGAGCAAATTTTTTAGAAGTATGGATTGGAAAAAAAATGTTCGTGCAACCATCATAAATAAAAGTTTGGAGCTTATCGATATAAACATTTTCTTTCCATAAGGAATTTGAATTGGCCTTTTCTTGAGGTATTATTGGAAGATTTTCTTCTCCCTTTGCCTTTCCAACACATTCAACACCTCGAAGCAAACCTCCGATATGTTCTGTAAACACCAGCATATTATTCTGATCTAACGCATTCAACCGGATAATAATATGGGTCCCAGATCTATGGGGTAAAATAGCAACTATATTTCCTTTTATTGTTAAATCATCACCAGGTTTGATTAACCGATGGAATGCGAGATGTTCACTGTAGTGAACCATTGTTGTTATTAGTCTGTTTGAAAATTTTTTTCCAATCATGAAATCACGAATATTTTCTATTAAAGGCCACGTTATTGCAACCGCGTACATTGGTGGCGCAACGATACCATGGTTCCTCTCATCATCAAAATAATATGGATTATTGTCATTGATAGCAGCTGCATAATTCATTGTGTTCCGCCAGTGTATTTTAACAGAATAATCTTTTAAAGGAGTACTTACATATTCAGTTCCAATTTTCATTCTTTATCACCCAAATCTATAAGTTTATTATTGCAAATTCAAACATTTAAATAATTATTAGGTTAAATTTAAAATTAATACCTTTTGATATTGAAAAAACAAAAATGCAAAAGTTTAAAAATTTGAAAAAAAGATGAGAATTTATGGCTGAAGATAAAGAATTAAAACGTGGTCTTACACTCCCAATGGCAATTTTTATTATCATTGGTATGGTTATCGGTTCATCTATATGGATATCACCAGCGGCTTATTTATCAAGGACCGGACCTGCTATTTTTATAGCTTATTTATTAGCAGTAATTCCTGGAATTTTCGTAGCTTATTGCTGTGCTTATATAGGATCTGCTATTCCTGTTGGAGGAGGTTCATACATGGTAAGTAGTAGATTAATGGGTAAGTTTGTCGGTTTTATGGTTGTATGGATGATTATTTTGGCGGTTTGTGCTGCATTGGCCTTTTTAGCCGCAACATTCGCGCTATTTATGGCCGAAATTTTTATGATCCCAGAGGAAAGTAGACTTTTTTTTGTAGTAGGTGTTGGCATCATAATTTTAATTACATTTTTTTTACTCAACATGCTACATGTGGAAATTTCTGGATTAGTTGAAATGATTATAACTATTTTTGGAGATATTTTAGTTATGATAATCTTTTTAATAGTCGCTGCTCCTCATTTCAATGCAAACAATCTTAACCCAATTTTTCCTCTTGGCGTTTCTCCAGTGTTATTTGCCGCTCTTGTATTCTTTTTTTCCTACACTGGATTTACTTTAATATTAGATGTCGCTGGAGAAGTAAAAAATCCTCAAAAAAACATACCTCGAGCTCTTTTAGTGAGTATACCAATCCTCGTAATCTTGTATTTTCTACAAGCACTAATGGTTGCTGGAATTCATCCCTATAATAAACCTGTAGGAACAGTAACAGAAATAATTCTTCAAGAAGGTATCCTCCCAGCAGGTTTTGTAGTTATAATAACCATACTTATTGCTGTAGCAATAGCTTCGACTCTGCATCCCTTATATTTAGCTTTTTCAAGAGATTTCTTAATGGCAGGAAGAGACGAATTGTTTCCTAAAAAATTTGCTGAAATTCATCCAAAATATAGGACACCCATCACTGGTTTAATCTTGCTCTTGATTGTCGGTATTATATTTCTAATAACCTTCATACCTCTATTTGGTCCTCAATTTGGTATAGCAACTACAGCTGTCTTATTAAGTGCTGTTACTGCAGTTGTAGTACTCATACTGCAAATACCCTTATGCATAGCAGCAATTCGACTACATACAAAGTTTCCTGAATTACATGAAAAATCCGGATTTAAACCCTCCATAAGAGCTATTAAAATAATGAGTATATTAGGTGTTATCTCCTCAGCAGTATTTGTATTACTATTATTTACAGACCCAGATGCAGGTTTAATCATTTCGTTAATCGTTTTTCCCTATGCTGGAATTGGCATCATAATATATTTCATTAGAAAAGCGATATTAAAAAAGAAAGGCATTGATTTAGGTGAGGTCGTTAAACGCTGGCCAAAACAAATAGCTTTTGAAGAAACACCTCCAAGTAAGCTTGAGAGATTGGCTCATGAAAAAGCAGAATAAAGAAAATTAGAATTTCTTTTAACCTAAAACTTATATTTTTTTTATTTATCTAATTTTTTATACTAATTTACCTTAATGGGTGAACTTAAAGACAGTATTACTGGAATTTAAAAAACTAGCTAAAAAATTATCTAATTATCTCAAAGTCCATCGGAATAGATACCTTTAAAAAAAGTACGAGATATGAAACCTGCAGAAATTTTTATTGAAGCTGTGACAAAAACTATGACAGGGATTCAAAAATAATTGGATTATTTCAAAATATACCCATTATCTTTTTTTTCAATTATATGATTTTTCAGAAATTTCTTAAAATGCTTCTCAATCATTATTTTTTCAGCAGTAATTTCGAATACTTCCCAGAGACCGTATTTTCTATATATTATGTTCTTTTTTACCAGATCATCTGGATTTATAGGGTTCTTTTCTGAGAGATAGGACAGAATCCTTTCGTCGTATTCATAAATTTTTGATTTATATTTAATCAATTCTTCCAATATCCGTTTTTTTCCTTGAAATAGCCCTTTATGCCCTGAAACAGCAGTTTCCATTTTTAACTTTTCTAGTTTTTCGATTGATTCTTCGAAATCCATAACGCTCGAATCAAGGCCCCCGTAAAAAGGTCCGAAATTAGTAAGGTCTATGTCAGCTAGGAAACCTATTTTAGATTTTTCTTCGAAAAAGCAACAGTGGCCGGCTGTATGACCTGGAGTATGTATAACTTTTAATCGCAAATCGTTAATTTCAATTATTTCATCATTTTCGATAACTCTATCTATTTTCGTATTTTTTATTTTGAATCCCTCAAGCAATTCTTGAAACTCTGGAAAGTCTGCGACCTGGAGACCATAATATGGGAATATTTTATCAATATCCTCTATAATATGCTTATCTTCACTATGACACAAAAATTTAGCTTCATTCAACACCCTGTTGCCCAGAATATGATCCTCGTGCCAGTGTGAATTTATAACTGAATTAATTTCAAATTTCCTTTTTAATTTTCTAATACGTCCGGGTGATATTCCAGTATCAATTAAATAATCCCCGATTAGCATGGAATTCGAATAAGGATACCCTCCCCTTCTCTCCCCCTCAATATAATAAATATTTTCAAACTCATCTGATAAGGATTTTATAAATTCGAGCATATAATTCCCCTTTTAATAGAAGCTAAAAAGGATAAATTTCTAATTCTCATAAATTTTTGTTTTAAAGTAATGTATATGAAAAAGAGTGCTAAAGTTAATAAAATTAATTCTTAATGAAATGAAGTTGTCTAGCTTAGCGATACGCATTTCATATAAATTTTATTTAAATCCTTTAACCAAATTCTTCCGATTAATTCTAGATGTGAGATATAGTCAATAGAACTCATTTTCCTAAAATTCTGAAATTCATTGTTATATACTTCAAAAAGAAAGGAAAAATAAGTTCTAATTTGCGAATCAACTAATTTGATATTAACTTCAGGATTTAATAAGAATATTACTGTATAATACTTAAAATTGAAAATAGTTTGAAGTTTGATGTTCTTACCCTCTAGCTTGAATCCAGCTAAGTCTTTAATATTGATCTCAGCGCTGAAACGCTCTAAAGCAGATATGAACATAGGGATAAGCTCTACATCAAGGCAACTTTTCTTTTTCCCATCTCTGAAATCTCTTTTTAAAAAGTAATCTAAAGCCCCCTTAAAAATCTCGAATTTTATTAATGTTTTACCATTCTTGTCTGCTATAAAACAGCCAATAAAATGAGGAATTTCTAGGTCTGATGAAGTAAGGTCAAATTTCTCGTGCGTATAATCTTCAAGAATAGCTGATTTCAAATCATTAGGAAAATTAGTAATCATTAGTACATGTCTCCGATTCTTTTCTCTTAATTTTATAATATTAATAAGTATTTTTATGAACGAGTTTTTTATTGACTTTTTGTTATAGCATAACAAACAATTTTGTTCAAAAGAAACTTTTTATAAACAATTATAAAACCGCTATAGAAACCGCAAATCAATCAATTTTAAAGTGAAGAATATTGATTTTAGGACCAAAGACAAAACTATAAATAAGATTTATTGATCTTATTCTTTTAATAAAAAACCATTAAATAAGGGTTAATGGGATATAAAAGGTAATTATGATAGATTAACCTAAAAGTATAACTATTAAAACTTTCTATTAAAAGTGTGTTTCGAAAAAATCTAGGTGAAAAGAAGAAATGGATTATGAATGCCCCGAATGTGGAAACCAGGACCCTCCGAAAATAGTTAGTCATTTTCACCCTCCGATCTATCAATGCATAGTATGCGGTAAAAAAGGTGACAAAAAAGATTTCTTCAAAAAAAGGGATAAAAAAGCTCAATTTACACCTATTCCAAAACATCCTTCGAAAACTAATTGATCTTTGACATAAATGGCAAGATTTATTTAATTCCACTGAATGCTTTTTCTTCGGAGTACAGATATATTTGAGGATTATTAGAAAAAAAAGGATTTGTTATAAATAATTTAGAATAACTAGGTGGTTTAATTGAATTTTTTCTAAAAACAACATAATAGGTGATAAAAAAAATGCGATATCAATGCCCACAATGTGGTAGTTTGAAAGAACCAGTAGTTAATTATTTCCCTCCTATAATCGTGCAGTGCTTAGATCGTAAAACAAAAGGACCCGAGAAAAAATTTATTCAAGAGGATCAAGCCAAAACCGCTCCATTCCATTATATACATTAAAGAAAGATAAATTAAAAGAAAGAAATTCTATTGTATATCTTTTGAATTTAAATAGGTCATTAATATAGTAAAATTATTTTAAGGCATAATAGCAGCGTTTAGGAGAATGTACTTTTCCTTCTTCTCTTAATTCTTTTATGATTTTAGAAACTTCTTTTGATTCAATACCTATGGCTTTGGCAATATCTCCCGGTCTTAGTGGCTTATTAGAATTTTTGAAAGTCTCTAAAACTTTATCTTTATGTGTCATAAGTTTGTCTCATTCAATTAGGTTTAAAAAAATTCTGGTATTAAATTATTACTAAAAAAAAGCCCATCAATCCCTATGATAAATATTGCTGAAAAGTTATGCTGTTATTTATCATTTAGCTCTTTAGCACTATTATCTGGTAAATGATCCAATTCTTTTTTTAGATCTTCATAGAGATTTAAAAAATCTTCGGACATACTTGCAGGAGATTTATCCATTTCTGCAATAATTGATTCATACTCTTTCTCATCTGAAAATATCTCTCTGAGTTTATATTCTAATTCATAAGGAATTTTTACGGATTTTCCAGATAAAAGGAGGGGATGTTTCTTACTTTTTATTAACCTAAAAGGAAAATTTGAAAAATGTTTATCGATTAATAAGTATGCGGGCTCATATACGGATCTATCATTGATTTTTTGCTTTAATTGTCGTTCGAATTGTTGTTCAAAATCCTCTGAAAAATTGACTAAAGTGTCTCTTAATAGTTTTGAAGATTTAGATGTGACCAAGCCTACAGTAATTGCTTTCGATTCATGTATAATCAACATTCCTTCTTCTAAATTGATGTCCACCAGATCTCCTATATTCATTACTTCTTCACTCATAACCTGAACCGCATTGATAAATCCCGTAAACATTTCTTCACTGATATCAGAGTCAGACCAATCATGATCAAATAAAGGATGCCCGTATTTATCCTTTACAAGAATACGATACAGTGTAAATGGTAGAATGTAAAGCAATTTCGGTTCCCTTATGATTGCATAAATAAATATTATAATCCCGATGTTTAAAAAGGTATAACATAAGATATTAGAAAGTAAATAGTTTTCATTTTCAATTAACACAGTTAATGAGGGGAATATTGTTGATAAAATAATACCTAAAAAAAAAATTGTCGCATCTTTTTTAATTAAAAATGGTGCGTTTTTCCAAGTTTTTAATCCCCAGTAGAAAATGATAATTGCCAAAAAAATAGTAAGAGCCTCTTGAAGAAACCAAAATAATTCAAGGTTTGATAAATTTCCATATACTACAATTGGTTCTCCTGATTCAAGTTGAAATGCTAAAAAGCATAAAAGAATCCCTGAGCATAATATAACTATTAAATGAATAGAAAGATACGTTTCTTTTAAGGTATAATTTATACCTATTGAAAAACATATCGTAGTAGGGATAATTAAAAGAACAGAAATTATATAAATGGTCATATTATTCATAAAAAGAACCGTAAAAGCATCAAAAAATATAGTTATAGCCAAAAATATTAATGCAAATTTAATATATTTTAATGAATGAAGTTTTTTTGTTTTAGGAGCTATGAATGTTGTTAATGCTGAGATAAACATTATAATACCTGATATCAGAAAAAGAATGCTGAGTGGGTTCCAATTTAATGCCATTTTAAGATCAAACTTTTATGAATAATTAATCTTAATTATAATTTTTATTTATTACCCCTTTTTTTCATAATAACATTTTAATTATGATAACTTTAATTAATTTTTTTATTTGGATTTAAACAAAATACTTTCTCTTCTCTTTCTATTATTCCAAATCTTTCAAATATTAGAAAATAATTTCATTATAAATAGACTTATTCATTCAATTTAATTAAATTTTTTATACTTATACGTTCAACTAATTAGGGTTAAAATGAAGTAAAAGTAAATTAATAATCAAATTTTTTCTTTATTAAATATTATCCTGTCTATTATCTAATTCTTTAATATCATCTTCGGGTAAATGATCCATTTCTTTTTTCAGGTCTTCATATAGATTTATGAACTCTTCAGGCACACTTAAGGGAGACTTCGAAATTTCAGCTATAATAGATTTAAACTCTTTCTCATCTGAAAATATATCTCTGAATTTACTTTCTAATTCAAAAGGAGTTTTCGTGGATTTTCCCGACAATAGGAGGGGATGTTTCTTACTTCTTATTAACCTAAAAGGAAAATTTAAAAAATATTTATCGATTAATAAGTATGCGGGCTCATATATGGATTTATCATTGATTTTTTGCTTTAATTGTCGTTCAAATAATTCTTCAAAATCCTTTGAAAAATTGACTAAGGTGTCTCTTAATAATTTTGAAGATTTAGATGACACTAATCCAACAGTGATTAATGGAGATTCATGTAAAATTAATATGCCCTCTTCTAAATTGATATCCACCAACCCTCCAATATTCATAACTTCTTCACTCATAAGCTGGACGGCGTTGATAAAACCTGTAAATATAACTTCACTAATATCAGATTCAGACCAATCATGGTCAAATAAGGGATATCCCTCTTTATCCTTTACAAGAATTCGATAGACAGTAAAGGGTAAAATATAAAGAAGTTTAGGCTCTTTTATGATTGAGTACACAAATATGATACTCCCAATACTAAAACAGCTATAACTTAATAAATTAAATATTAAATGGTATTGTGACCTAAATAATGTTAATATAGCAGGTAAAAGAGTAATTATACAAATACCTATAAAAAAAAGTGAAGCTTCTTTTTTAATTAAAAAAGGAGCATTTTTCCAAGTTAAAAAACCCCAATATAAAAGTAAGATATAAATAACAAGGGTAAGAATATCTGTCATCAGCCCAAATAATCCTGTCCAAAAAAAGGTAAGATATCCTTCTTCCACGATCGGCTTAACAGCCCCGGGTAGAAATGCAAAATAACACAAAAGAACTCCTAAACAAATTACAAGAATTAAATATATTGAATTATATGTTTCTTTTAAGATGTAATTAATTCCAATTGATAATGAAACCGCACATGGAAAAAAAAGAAGACCAGATATTAAAGCAATTATATCATTCATAAAAAGAATTGAAATTCCATCCAAAAATATGGAAATTGAGCCAATGATTAAAGTAGATCCAATATATTTTAAGGAATGAACTTTTTTAGAACTCGGAGCGAAAAAAGCTATTAAACCTGTTATAATCCCTATAATACCTGATATAAGAATGAGTATAACCAGTAGATTCCAATTTAATGTCATTATTAGACCTTTATTTCCCTTTTTTTAATGTTGGTTAATTAATTTTTTCTATAATTTTATTTTTTCTATCTCTTTATTTCAATTTACTTAAAATTTTTTTAATTAATTCTTTTTGATCGGAGGCTAAGATTAAATCTTCAGATTCTTGCGTTAATGGGGTTAATATTCCATAATCTATCAAATTATTCAAACGATAATATATATGCTCGCGCGGTTCTTCCAATAATTTATAAATATCCGCCTTATTAAGCTGCTTGTTTTCAATATATAAGGTAATAATTTTTTTATTCACCTCATCCCGTAAAAGGAAGTGAGGCATAGCAAGTTTATCATCGACATCATTGGGAAGAAACAAGGTAAAATTTCCGATTTTAACTTTTTTAATAAATTTAAATTTAAGCAACATTTCCAGGTGCCATATCAATTGACCCGCACTCCCGGATTTATCTTCTCCAGATAATACTTCTTTTCTTATCAATGAAAAATGAGCACCTAAATTAGCACGAATGAAATTATAGATTTTTCGTCTATAGTGATTCTGCAGGATAGAGTCCCTGGTATATTTAGAGCCTTCCACTAAAATTTTTTTATTAAATAAGAGTTGAATTATGGATAAAAGGCCTCTGCGTGTTAAATTTAACCTTTTTTTTGCGGTGTTGTAAAGGATTTCTGTGGTTAAGGGCTTGTTTTGATCAATAATCTCTTCAGCGATCTGAATTACTTTTTGGACGCTCGGATGCTCTAAACCATTTGATCCTAGAATTGATAGTGCCAAAAAGTTACCCTCTAAATGTTATCCATGTGTGTAACTAAAACATACTTCTATAAAAATGTATAAATATATTGATACTCTCTTTACATTTCTGTCAAGAGATATTTTTGAAAATTTATGTATAAAGCGAAATCCTTGATAAATACTCTAAAATTAACTTTTTTATATTCTTAATCCTAAACTTCTGGAAATCTCCGGTTAAACTTATTTGCTTTACAAATTTTAAGTTTTGGAAAAAATCAGTCCTTATGGGTTTATATATTCAATTGTGTTCTAATTTATTATCTAAATTTAACAAAAAAGTGAAAGGCAATTATGAGCTCTAAAGAATTTAGAAAAAATAATGTGATAAATAAACATTTAAAAAATAATTTTAATAAAAAAAAATAATTGTTGTGTTAAGTATGAATGAGAACAATGAAACCCAAAAAATTTGTTCTTCTTGCAATAATGTAAATAAAGGAACTAATACTTATTGTCGTTTTTGTGGTGCGAGCTTAGAAGGAATTGAAGCTACAAAATTAGAAGCGGCAGGAGTTTCAGATCTTTCAGAATCGAATAAAGTAGAAATTATTAAAGATTATACATTGAGAAAATATGGCAGTATTTGTTGCGTAATTCTTGTTCCGTTTGTTATACTAGGATTTATGATATTAGGTCTATTCATTCACCCCCTGTTTTTTTTTGCCTTTTTATTTATTTTCATCGTGATGTTCCCTTGTTTTATTTGCGCAATTATTGGAACTCTTCGAATGAAATCAAGTTATGGCCGAACTCGCGAATTTTCTATCTCAGATCAAGGAATAAAAATTATGCTTCCACGTAAATTTACATTTCAAATTAATTGGTCGCAATTTGATACTATTCATGCATTTGATTCAGTTGGCTCTGATTATGGGGCATTGTGGCCCACCATTTCTACGAGCTACTATAATTGTTACTTTTTTTCGAAGAATACTCAGGTAACCAATTTCATACTGGAAACAGATGTGGATTTTAGTAGTAAGGACGTTAGTAGAATTGCCACTCTAATAAACCAATATGCTCTTCGATTGAATAAAGATTACATATGGGATAAAAAAAGCGCGAAAAAAAAAATAAAAGAGGCATCTAAAGTAACTTCACCTTCAATCCCTGCAATCCAAGCCATTCCAAAAGGTTCAAATCAATTACCTATTTCTCAATCCCAACAAATAGATGCTTCATTAGTGTGTCCTTATTGTGGAAATACTGGTGCTAAAAAGTATGTATTTTCGTGGGGTGGAGCAATATTCGGGTCTATATGCATATTGATTATTCTTTGGATAATTATTTATACATTTGTCCCACCACGTTTTACTTTTATCAGTCTCGTTGGTGTTATTTCTATATGTATTGTTATGGGTATTATTGGTGCTATTAAACGGTTTGATAGAGTAATTTGCCCTCAATGTAAAAAACAGTTTTCCGTAAAGAGAAAAAAGCCGAATCTTTAATTCAATAGATATTATTCTTTTTTTTAATTTTTTAATATCTCTCAATAAGGGGATAATTTTAATATTATGACTTACATATGAAGCTATTTTTTGATGATCTGCTTGAATATTAGTTATTTAATATTTTAAATCCTTATTTTCCGAAACTCTAAGTCTAAAATTATCCAATTTAGAAGTTTCAGGTCATGTAAAAAATCAGTCCTTATGGGTTTATATATTCAAATTGCATCTTTAAAACCACCTAATTATAATTAAAAATTTCAAAATAATTTTTTAAGAAGATGATAAAATTTGAGAAATAAACGAGTCTATTATGTAATTATAACCACTATATTAATTATTTTTCCAATTCTAAATAGTGTAAATGCCGTAGCTGAAGGTGCAGATTATATTGGGATTAAAAAGAACGATGAATTTATCTGGAATATTAAATATGACGAGGAAGTGGATAAACAAATGGGACATGATATGGGAATCAACACCACTACTTTTTCCTGGGATGAAGATTATAAATCTATAAAAGCCGTGATTACATGGATTGGTGAAGAGACTACATTTGGGGGAGAAAAGGGAATTAAATTCAAATGGAATCAATATAAATCAAAGAAATCAGAGCCAATATACGAGGAAAAGGATTGGAAAAGTGATCATAAAGGCAGAGAAGGAATTATTCTTAAATATGTAGAAGGCGATAAAGATATTTTATACTTCTATGAAAGTTGCGCAATATACGGTGCTTTATTTGTAGCTAATAATGTAGATTGGAAAGAAGTTATGCATGAATTAAACGATGATTTACAGAAAGGTCATTATGGTTCTGCTTCTTATAGGAGATCACTTTTCTACCCCATCATTTTAGATGAAGGAATGAGCATAACATTTGATGGAGAAGGACATCTTGGTAAAAGATTTATATCTATACACTATACAAAAGATGGATTTCTTAAATCTTTTAAACTTAGCTACGTAAATGACGATGATTTGGATGATGTAATTTCAATTTCCTTACAAAATTCTATTTGGATTGAATATTGGTTACATATTATTTGTATGATTGTCGCAATTGGAGCAATTGTAATAACAGTTATCTACTTTAAATTAGTTAGAAAAAAAAGACCGACTTTGAAAGAGAAACCTGAAATGGATGAGCCAATAGAGAATTCAACTGTCAACTAAAAATTTAAAGATCAATTCCTATTTTTTTTATTCATATTTTATTATTCTTTGGAGTATTATTTCTATATAAAATACAACGTCTTGAAAAAAATGGTATTTGAATTTTAAATCTGAATTTGCACATTAAAAGCATTCTATAAAATATTTTTCTAAAAATATAAAAAATGAGTAGGTCATCAGTGATTCTGTCTATAAAGAGTTGAAAGCTAAAAACTTAAATCTAATTTCCATAAAAGCTTTTATAATTGCTTACGAGATTTAATTTTAATAAGATTTTCTTAGATTTCTTCTCATACCTTTAATTTTTCTCACTTTTAAAATGTGCAAAAAATCAGTCCTTATGGGTTTATATATACGATAATTAGTAAGAAACTTAATTAAAATTATATTTTAAAAGGAGATGTTCTAGATTAAGGAAGAAATTAGAAGTAATAGACTGAAAATAATAACGTGGAAGAAGAAGGGGTTAATATTAAAAACAAAAAAAGTTAAAGCATTAATTATCCTAATCTTTATACTTTTTGGATATGCATTCGCTTTTTTACCTTATAGCAGATTTAGCTATCTTGATATGTCATCAAATGCCACTCATTCGTTTAATACAGTAACTTTTCAAGAAGAACTAAACATTTCTGATATATATTATAAAAATTTAGGGGGTGTTGCACAAAATACATACGTATCAGGAGATTATGTATATATAGCTGATTTTAATTATGGACTTATGATTGTTGACATTTCCGATCCGACTCATCCCGGTGCAATATGGTGTACGCTCTGTGGATACATTACTGGTGTGTGTGTCTGTGGAGATTATGCTTATGTTTCAGATTACTATAAACAACTCATAATCATTGATATTTCTGATCCAACCCTTCCCATAGAAGTGAGCAATGTTCCATTAACTGATCAAGCTTGGGATGTATTTATTGCTGGAGATTATGCCTATGTGGCTAATTATGGCAGTGGGTTGGCGATCATTGACATTTCGGATCCGAGACATCCTGGGACTCCAATTTATTTAAATACGGCGGGATTATCATATGACGTATATATAGAAGGGGATTATGCTTATGTTGCTGATAGAAGTGCAGGTCTTGCGGTTATAGATATTTCCGATCCGACACACCCGGGAGAACCTATTTATGTAGCTTTAAATGATGCTCAAGGAGTATTTATATCCGGGGATTATGCTTATGTAGCAGATTCTTTGAGAGGTTTAGCAGTCATTGATATTTCTGATCCAACTAATCCAGGCTCACCTATCCATGAATATACAAATTGCTACACATACGATATATTTATTTCGGGCGATTATGCCTATTTGACGTGTTATTATAGCGGTTTAGCCATTATTGATATCTCTAATCCATTAAATCCTGGTCCTGCTATATATGTTGATGAGATTGAGAAAGCTTTTGGTGTCTTTGTTTCCGGAAATTTCGCTTATGTAGCAAATGGTGATGTTTCAAATAAGCAATTGGCGATTATAAAAATTGGAGAGATAATAACTCCTTATCATGTTGTTTATGAAGATACTAATAATTTTGCTAGTCGCGTATTTGTTGCTGGAGATTATGCATATGTGGCAGATTATATAGGATTAGCAGTTATTGATATTTCTAACCCTTCAAATCCAGGCCCACCTATATATACAATCCCATCTATAGAAACCATGGGTGTATATGTATCAGGAGACTATGCATATGTAGCAGTTCGTCAAAGTGGTCTAGCAGTCATTGATATATCCGATCCAACTCATCCCGGTCCTACATATTATGCAGATACTCCAGGGGATGCTTATGGAGTGTTTATCTCCGGAGATTATGCTTACGTGGCAGATAGAACTAATGGTTTAGCGGTCGTCAATATTTCCGATCCAACCCATCCATATACAGTGGTCTCTGTAGATACAACAGGTCAAGCTATTGGTATATGGGTGGAAGGAGACTATGCTTATATTGCAGATGGTCCTGAGGGGATTGCAGTTATAGATATTTCCGATCCAATCCACCCTGGCACACCCACCTATGAATATAGTAATTATTATGATTATGCTTCAGATATATATATCTCAGGAGATAATGCTTATGTAGCCGATGGCGATTATGGACTTGCTATTCTGTTTATTTATGATCCACCTCATACTCTTATACCACAACATGTTGATACAGATGATTATGCTAATGGCGTATTTGTATCAGGAGACTATGCTTATGTGGCAGATACAAAAAGTGGTCTGGCAGTTATCGACGTTTCTGATCCCAACAATCCTGGAGCTCCTGTTTATGAGGAATCACTATTTGAGGCGAAGGATGTTTATATCTCAGGAGATTATGCTTATATAGCAGACGACGTTCGAGGATTAGCAGTAATTAAGATAATGATACCGTGGTATGCATTGGAAGCGCCCGAATTAAACTCTATCTTGCCAAATCCAGATTATGATGGGATAATTGATTTAGATTGGAACGACGTGGTTGGTGCTATAAATTACGACATCTATAGAGCTACTGCGCCTATTACCACGATGACTGGAAAAACCCCAATTGCAACAGTTGGGGCTAATAGTCATTATCAAGATATTATATCTGTGGATGCGAATTACTATTATGTTATCGTATCTAGTAATGGGAGAGGAAAAAGCTGGATTTCAAATTGCCAAAGTGTAAATGTAATAATTGATTTCGCTGCTCCAAATGGCTTTTCAATTTATTCACCTACTGATTGGGTTAGTGATTTAACTCCGATGGTAATCGGGAGTTTTTATACTGCAAAATCAGGAGTAAATGTTTCAACAGTAGAATATGCTTACTCAACCATGGGTGAGGCAGAACCAAATAATTGGATAGCTGTTGATGGAGTATATAAGGATGGAATTTGTACGAATCCCGCGGAAAACGGAGATACGGGGTGGATCTATGCTCAAGTGTTAAATGTACCTTTCAATCAAGAATCCGAATCTTTGAACACAATAAGATTTCGAGCTACGGATTTGGCAAATAATCAGGGTTATCAATCAACCGCAACAAATATAAAAATAGACAATGAATCTTTATTCTGGATTGAAACTCCACTCGATTGGATAAATGATATAAATCCCACGGTAATAAGTAAATTTTATATGGGAGGTAATGGTGTGAACATAACAGAAGTAAAGTATGCTTATTCAACCATGGGTGAGGCAGAACCAACTAACTGGGTAAGTGTTGATGGAGTATATGAGGATGGAGCTTGTACGGATCCCGCAGAACATGGAGATACAGGGTGGATTTATGCAAGAGTATTAGATGTACCTTTCAATCAAGAATCAGAGACTTTGAACACCGTACGATTTCAAACTGTAAATACGGTCGGCAAATTGGGCACTCAATTAGTTGCTAATGTAATTAAAGTTGATAATACAATTGATGCCCCCATCGAATTAAATGTCCAACCAAATGGATGGACGACTGTGAATTTGTTCAATTTAACATGGGTAAATCCAATAGATTTATCAGGTATAGCTGGTGTACATTACAAATTAGATTCGCCTCCTGTTTCTGATACGGATGGAATATATATTGCTGGAGCAGATATCACTCAAATAACCGGAATTAAGGTATCAGGAGGTGGAAATCATACGTTATATATCTGGCTGAAAGATAATGCGGAAAATATCAACTTTACCAAATATGTCTGCTGTTATCTATGCTTAAAAATTCCAACTGGATCTTCTGGAGGAGGTGGAGGAGGCGGAGGAGGTGGAAAAGCCAAAAAAGCTGAGGAACCTGCTATTCCCATAATTGCTTTAATCGCAATCGGAGTAGTATCTGCAATTGGTGCGGGTGCAGTTACTATATTTATCCTTAGAAAAAGAATCTTGCCAAAACGAGAAATTCAAAATACCACATAATAATTAAATCAATTTTTTTCTTTTTTTTTTCTTATCTGTATTTATTTTGATTCTTGTATAAATAAGATGAGATAAAAAGACTTTTTTAATTTTATAACAGAAGAATTAAAAGAAGATTTAAAATCATTAATTTAATACGGTTTGGTTGCAAGGGACACTTGGAATAAGAAAAGCGATAAGATTTTCTTATATCTCCCTTTATTTAAACCAAAAATTAATAGCTTTTTGCGATATAAACGGTACAAGTAGCTGGTTCACCACATATCAAACAGCTAGCAAACTCGTGTTTTTCCTCATCAACTCTTTTTCCTCTTACAAAACCACCTATTTCTTTTTCTACAACTTCGGCACAATGATAAGATTTCATATCAATAGAACAAAATCCACAACATACAATTTTACCCTTATCTAAGGCTTCTTTTGCAGCGTCAGTTTCATAGCAAATTTCAATTTGTTCATCAAAATCCAGTAATTTTTTCTCTTTTAATTCGTTTGTATAATTCTCAGCAAGTTGCTTAATCTTTTCTTCTAATTCATTATCGCTTACGAAATATTTTTTGCCATCATGTCTTTTAACTACTACTTCTTGCTTCTTTTGAATATCTCTTGGACCAATCTCAATTCTAAAAGGTATTCCTTTCATTTCCCAGTAATAAAATTTACTGCCGGGAGAATCTTCCGAATCATCTAGTTTTATGAGGTATTTTTCTCTCATTTTCTCATAAATTTTCTTACATTTGTCTAAAACAATCTTTTCTTTTCCCTTTATTAGTATTGGAATTATGACAATTTGAATTGGGGCTAAATCAAAAGGCAAAATTAGACCCTTATCATCTCCTAAGTACGCTATCATCGCTCCATAAATTCTACTTATGGCAGGTCCATAGCAGGTCTGATATCCATATTTTTCCTTTCCGTCAGTATCAACAAATTTAACATTAAAAGGTTTTGAGAAATTTTGACCAAGATAATGTGTTGAAGGCAATTGTAGAACCTTACCTGAACCCATAAGAGCATCCGCAGCGTAAGTATTGACACTGCCGGCGAATTTATCCCATTTAGGTCTTTGAAAAAAGATAATTGGAATACAAAATTCATCTTGAAGCATTTGATAGGTCATCTCCATATCTTCATGAACTTGAGCCATGGCACCCTCTTCAGTGGCAAAAACATCGTGGGCTTCAATCCAATGAAATTCCCTCCCTCTAAAAAAAGGTCGTGTCATTTTCCCTTCATATCGCCATACCTGACACGACTGATATCTTTTGAAGGGTAAATCTTTATAACTCTGAATCCAAAGACTATACATTGGATATAGTGCTGTTTCACTTGTTGGACGCAGCGCTAGTTTTTCGCTTAAAGGACCAGAACTTCCTGCTTCAGTAACCCAAAAAACTTCAGGGGCAAATCCCTCCACATGGTCTGCTTCCAACATAAGATTGCTCTCGGGAATTAAAGAAGGCATTGTTAATGGTAAATGCCCATTTTTTTCTAGAAGCTCCTCGTATTTTCTATACATCTTTTTTATCGAAATAGTTGCCCAAGGTCTATAGCACACAAATCCTTTCACATTATATCTGATATCTGCCAGATCAGCCTTTTCAATAATTTCAGTGTACCACGCAGAAAAATCCTCATCTTTTGAAACAGTAATACCCGTAATAGGAGCTTCATTTTTCTTTTTTGCCATAACAATCAATATTTAAAATAATTCAAAAATTAAAAATTTAATGAGAAAAATAGCAACTAAGGATGAATTAGTATTTGAAATTAAAATAATTTTAAAGTTATATTTCTTAGCTTAATTAATTCGTACTATGATATTTTCTCGTTTTAATATAAGATCGCATATTTGTTAGAAGATTGTAGGATCAGTTTTTTTATAGATGGTTTTATATAGCGTTAAATTTGGTTTGTTTATATAGAATCTAACAAAAAAAATTTTAATTGAAAATCTAAACTGAAAAAATTTATTCAAGATTTTAAAATAAAAAAATAAGAGTTTAATAAAAAATGAGAAAAACTAAAAAATGTTCACTCTTTTTTCTAATATGCATAATATTGATGATAAGTTCCTTATCCAATGGCTCAATGAATGCAAAAGTAGAAAATAGTGGAAATTTGACGAATATTTGCCAAGATATTCAAGATTCAGATTCTCCATTAAATAAAGACCACCAAATTTTACCTGTATCTATTTTAGTATACATTGAATATGCTGATCTTGAAAATGAATTTGTCAATACTATGCAAGCGATTGATAATTCTTATGGAACAGATTATTACTACGAGAATCTTACGGATTATACCGAATTAAATTCTAAATTACCCGGTCACGACATCCTTTTAATTGTTGAACAAGAATTTAGTGTGAGTGCAGATATGATAGCAGTAGGAAATGCATGGGCAACTACTCTTACAAACTTTATCACTAATGGAGGAATTGTTATTATGTTAGATAATGATGATGAGACATTTCACATAGGTAACGAATCCGGATTGTTTACATTTTCTGCAACTACATCTTACCTTAGTACTGGTACTGCGTGGTTAGTCAATAATAATGATGCACTTGCGAGAGGGGTGAGTTCAAGCTGGACGTTTCCTTCTCATACAGTTTGTAGTTTTGATACTACAGAAACCAAATTTGTGGTTACTGATGGGACAGACCCTGTTATATTTCATAAAATTATAGGTTCTGGTCATTTAATTGTAATGGGATGTGATTTCACTTATATAGAATCAAATTTTGAAACAATATTGGGAAATGCTATTCGTTTACATCGACATGTGATCTTTGATGATTCTCATTCCCAATCTGAAACAATTTTTAATGGTTTCG
>JBHLNT010000067.1:0-20690 GCA_048941265.1 Promethearchaeota archaeon | reverse complement strand
CGATTATCTTTCTTTCGACTACGGATTTGTATCATTATTGCTATAACGCCTACAATCAAACATATTATTCCAAATAACGATAGAATGTAAAACTTCTTATATATAGAGTATATATCCCTATAAGCTCTCAATAATTCAACATAATCTATATCGAAATTTCTTTTAATTCGATAAGAACTAAATCAAACAATCTAAATTTGGTGGAATAAAAGATGGAAAAAAAAGGTATTATAACTCTAGCGATCATCGGCATCCTCGCAGCAGCTTTCATTACTTGGTCTGCAGTTGGAGTGTTTTACGGTGAAGAAATTCTTGAAGAAGATAAAGAACAGAAAGATATTAACATTTTTATCAGTGGATCTACAACCTGTTTTCCTATTATCGTAAAATGTGCAGCAGAATTCGAAGAAGAAAATACAGAATATAATTTTGCGGTATCGGGGGGCGGTTCTAGTGTGGGAATTTCTAATGTAATCAATGATATAAGTAATCTTGGAATGGCTTCTAGACCTCTTAAACAATCAGAAAAAGATCTTGAACCTAGATTAAGACAAAAAGCAATCGCCAATGATGGTATCGCACTTATAATGAGTGCAGGAAATACACACTTTAGTAGTGGGTTAATTCCACAGTGGACTTTAGAAGATGTCTTAAAATGCTGGAATGGGACATATTCCGTATGGAGTGACGCCCCTGGATGCACAGGGTCAGAATCTATTATCTTAATTGGTAGAGATAGTAATTCAGGTACTAGAGCAAGTTTTGAGGAAATTACTGGATTAGAAGATGATCCTGCTTATCAATCAATATCAAAGCAAGAACTGAATTCTAATGGTGCTGTTCATGACGCTGTTGCGGGAGATGAAGATGGAATCGGTTATGTTGGATTAGGATATGTAGATTCAGCAGTTGATACCATTGATCTTTATAATGACGGTCCTTCTGGACCTGGTTATTATCAGGCTACAGTTGAGAATGTTAAAAGTGGAGATTACTTAATTTCACGACAATTATATATAATCTATAAAGCTCCTCTCGATAGCGATTATGATAAATTTATTCAGTGGGTTCGAACCGATGGTCAATCTATAGTTGCAGAGGAAGGTTTTGTTACATTATAAGAGTAATTGAGCAGTAAATAATAAATTTTAATTAAATCCTTTTTTTTATTATTCTTTAAATTTTTTCCTTTTTTGATTATTTAATAATCAGATTTAAGATCCAAAGAAAGACTTAAGACTATATAGATTATAGAGATTATATAGTTTTACATACTCTATGTAGAAATAAAATATATCTGATTATAATTTCTTCTCAAATATAGATGAATAATCGATTTATCAAATCGTTTATTAAATTTTTCATTAAAAAAAATTATTTTCTGATTAATAATTAAGGTTTGGATTAAATGGCTTCAACTACAGAAATTTATGAGCAAAAGTATCATGATGCTATTGAATTTGAAATAGAAAGTGCTTTTGATACAGATAAATTGGTTCACCTTATTTTACTAATGTGTGCTTCCCTTGCTACTATTGTGGTTTTTTTTATCATCTTATTCTTATTTCAGAATGCAGGAAATTTTTTTAGGAAAGTTACTCTTGAAGAATTTTTATTTGATGATCACTGGCTTCCCACAAATGAAGAAGAACCACAATTTGGTGCTTATAATATTATTGCAGGTACGTTATTAGTCGCCTTTGGAGCGATGGTAATTGCAGTACCTTTAGGGATTTTGACTGCTATATTTATTGCCGAAATCGCACCTCCAAAAATTAGTAAATTTTTAAAAGGCGCGGTAGAATTGCTTTCAGGAGTGCCATCAGTTGTATTTGGTTTTTTTGGAATTTTAGTTTTAAATAGATATATAAAAGAGGTACTGGGTGCTCCCACAGGCGCGACTTGGCTTTCTGGCTCTTTAATCTTGGCTGTTATGGCCCTACCAACAATAGTAAGTGTAGCAGAAGATGCAATAAGTTCGGTCCCTATGCACTATCGTGAGGCTTCTCTTGCTATGGGAGCAACAAGATGGCAAACAATCAGTAAAGTAGTATTACCAGGGGCTATTTCTGGAATAACTGCTGCAGTAATCTTAGGTTTAGGTAGAGCAATAGGAGAAACTATGGCTGTTTTAATGGTTACTGGAAATAATAATGTTTTCCCAGATCCCATTACTAATATTTTTTCTCCTTTAAGGACTATAACAGGAACTATTGGAATTGAGATGGGAGAAGTCCCGGCAAATAGCCTTCATTATCGAGCATTATTTGCATTGGCTATAGTTTTATTTATAATGACGTTTACAATCAATTTAGCTGCTAATTTTATAATTTCACGATTTAATAAAAAATTAAAGGGAGAACTTAAATCAAAATCAAAAAATCAAATTCCTGTCCCTCAAATCATTAAGGAAAATAAAAAAATTATAACTTATATTATCTATTCTATTTTATTTGGGTGGCTCTTGACAAATATCTTTGATATCATCAATGCAATAATAATTTCATTAGTCCTTATAGGAATAATTCTTGTCTTAAGGATTATATCACCCTTTAAATTAGAAGAATACAAATTTATAATTTATTTCTATATGTTACTTATATTACTTGCTTGGATTTTGTCGACCTGGTTTGATTGGGAAACTGCTATATTGTTATGCCTCGCATTAGCAGGATTTCTTTTTATACTTAAAATTTTAAATCCGATTAATCAACAAAGAGTCGTATTTACCATAATTTCATTTGCCGCTTTCATTTCGGTATTATCATTAAGTATTATAATATATTATATTGTTTCAAATGGGCTTCCTGCAATAACATGGGAATTCTTAACTGAAGGTCCGAAGGATTCTGGTCGAGCAGGAGGAATTTTTCCTATGATTGTTGGTACACTTTGGCTTACAGTAGGAGCGATTATCTATTCTGTTCCAATAGGAATAGCGGCTGGAATTTATTTGGCAGAATATGCCAAAGAGGGGCCTATAACCAAGATTATTCGTACTGGAATTGACAATTTAAATGGAACACCATCTATAGTATTTGGATTGTTTGGTTTAGCCTTTTTTGTTTTATATTTGGAGTTGGGGATCTCTATGATTGCTGGACAATTAACATTAGCATTAATGATTCTCCCTACAATTATTAGAACTACGGAAGAATCTGTAAAAAGTATACCTCATTCATTTAGAGAAGGAAGTTTAGCATTGGGTTCGACAAAATGGCAAAGTATTAGTAAAGTAGTTTTACCAGCCGCCATGCCTGGGATAATGACTGGAATGATTCTTGGAATGGGAAGAGCATCGGGGGAAACAGCACCAATATTGTTTACTGCGGCAGTCTTTAAGCAAAAAAGTTTACCAAGATATGTAATTCAGCCCGTTATGGCACTCACCTACCATTTATTTGTATTAGCAACTGCTATTCCAAATTCAGATACTCAAGCAGCAGGTACTGCTCTGGTCTTATTAGTATTAGTAATGATTATGTACGGATTCGCAATATATGTTAGAAATAATTATCAGAAAAAAAAAAATTGGTGATTTGCTTGAATTTAAAAGCTAAAACGAAGTTACTTAAAGATAATTATGAAAGTCAAAATGCGGAAATAGAGAAAATTAAAAATAGGAATGATATAATAATTGAATGTAAAAATTTGAATCTATGGTATGATGATAATCATGCCTTAAAAGATATCAATATGATCGTTAAAAAAAATAAAGTTACAGCTATTATTGGACCATCTGGATGTGGTAAGTCTACTCTTATCAGATCTTTTAATCGGATGAATGACGTAATAGAGGACTGCAAAATTGAAGGGAAAGTTGAATTTAAAGGGAGAAATATTTATGGAAATAAAATCAGTGCGATGAAAATTAGGAAATATATAGGTATGATTTTTCAAAAACCAAATCCATTTCCTATGTCACTATACGATAATATCGTTTATGGTCCTAAAATACATCGAATGCGGGATAAAAAAAAACTAGAGACAATTTTAGAAAATAGCTTAAAAATGGCTGTGCTTTGGGATGAAGTAAAAGATAGGTTAAAAGATTCCGCTTTAGGGTTATCAGGGGGGCAACAACAACGATTGTGTATTGCTAGGACCTTAGCTATTGAACCTGAAGTAATTCTTATGGATGAACCTACATCCTCTCTGGATCCAATTGCTACCGCAAAAATCGAAGAATTAATTAAGGATTTAAAGGAAAAATACACCGTTATTATAGTTACTCATAATATGCAACAAGCAGCAAGAATTAGTGACTATACAGCTTTCATGTATTTAGGTGAATTGATTGAATTCGGAGAGACTGAACAGATTTTTGAAAATCCTCAAGAGAAATTAACAGAAAATTATATTACAGGTAGGTTTGGTTAATATGTCCAAAAGTGAGTTGCATAGGGAAATTATAAATCTAAAACAAAATGTTTTGGACATGGGTAAATTAGCATTAAATATGTTGGAAAATGCAATTAAATCACTTAATACACAAGATTTAGAGCTTGCTAAGGAGGTGAATAATAATAAACACAAACTTAGAGAATTTGATGCCCATATTGAAGAACATTCTTTAAAAATGATTGCACTTTATCAACCTATGGCTATAGATTTGAGAAGTCTTGCGACAATTTTAAAGATGATTACATATTTATATCGTTTAGGACGCTATGGTAAAGATATTGCTGCTATTGTGGAATTATTATCGGATAAAATCCCCGTTTCGGAAATATTAGGCATAACTCATATGTGGGAACATGTAAAATCGTTAATTGAAGATGCAATTGAGTCATTTGATAAATCCGAAATTACGAAATTAAAGGATTTTGAAGAAAGAGATAATGAAATTGATCAAATGCGATGGAGTATATTTAGAGAATCTGTTTCCTATATGATGGAAAAACCTGCAAACATCACAATTTGTGCTCATATTATTATGGTTGCTCGTTATTTAGAAAGGTGTGGAGATCATGCTTGTAAAATAGCTGAAAAGGTTCATTATATGGTAACAGGGCAACATATTGAAATTTCATGATTATTATAAATTTTAAAAAAAATTGTTTATTAATATGAGAAAAAAGAAAATACTCTTTATTTGTACTGGAAATTCGGCAAGATCACAGATGGCTGAGGGACTTATTAATTATTTCTATAATGATAAATTTGAAGCGTTCAGCGGAGGTACCAATCCTACAAAACTGAATCCATATGCGATAAAAGTAATGAGTGAACTCGGAATTGACATCTCAAATCAAAGATCTAAACATTTTTCTGAATTTTATGGAACTGAAATTGATATTGCTATGACTGTATGTGATAATGCTAAAAAAGTGTGCCCTGTTTTTCCTGGAGCAAAAAAGAATATTCATAATACATTTACCGATCCTGCTGAAGCTACGGGAACAGAAGAGCAAATTTTAACTATTTTTAGAAAGATTAGAGATCAAATCCATAAATGGATTAAAGAAAATATTCTATAGAATGAATAATTTCAAGGTGCTTAAAATTGCCTATTTCTTTAAAAAAGATTAATAAATATGATAGTTCAGAAGACATCAAAGAAAAAATCCTTCAGATTCTCAGAAAAAAAAAGGAACTGGTCTTAATTATAATGAACTTGAATCTTTTTTAAAAAATGAAAAGAGATTTGGTTTGAAGATGGGGGGAAAATTCTTTTTATATAGCCTAATGAAAGATTTAGTTCATGAAGATAAAATTAAATCTGTTATTTCTCAAGGAAAAGAATATTTTTTTATTGAATAAACGGTTTTTGATGGTATTTTAGGAATATCAAGAGAAGTAAACTTCCTTTTCTTCACCTATTATATGCTCCAATTCATAGTCCCTTGGATCTATTGTTTTAAATAGGAAAAAACTAATAAGTAAAGTCCCCGCCCCAAACACAGATATTATAAAAAATAAGATATAAAAACTAATACTCGGGAAGTTTAGTGCAATATAGATAAAAAGTAACGCACCTAGTAACGAACCGATGGCCTGACCTGCGTTAAATAAGGCAATCAATAAGGCATAATATGTACTTTTTAATTTCGGATATTCATTTTTTACTATATTTCCATTAATTGTCATACTAGCTACCGTAAGTGCTCCATCAAGTGCTCCAAAGAGCACAACACCGAGAATTCCATATATTAAGGCTATTATATATTCTCCAGTAAGTAAAAATGGTATTACGCTTATAAGACAGAAGGGAATATAGATTAAATAGGTTTTTACTAACGTTTTTTTACGATTTTTATCTATGCTTTTTCCACTGTAAAAGGACCCTATAAAGGTCCCTAGCCCATTAAAAAAGTAAAAGACTGATGTCCACCCTAAAAATTCTACCGAGCTACCGGATGTAATAGACAATATAGTTGCTTTAACATCAATTACTTTTAATGCAATTAAGATAACATAAAGAAAGAATGAGAAAACAACTGTTCTACCCAATGTGCTGACAAATGAAAATGACATAACTTTCCAATTTTTCTTTTTAGTGAATAAGGACAGCACTTCTCGACCAAGATATCTCTCAATAACGTCTTCAAGTGGAGGTTCCTTCACAAACTTAGTTAAAAAGCTAGCAAAGATCATTAAAGCTCCAGTGATGATAAATAAAACTGGTACAATGTTTAATGCTAAGAAAATTAATCCTAAGAGCATTCCTCCTGCTCCCATCCCTAAAAGAAGACACATCCATGTATATCCCTGAATTCTCCCTAAATTCTCTTTAGGAGTTACATCCAAAATCAATCCATCCAATGCAGTATCGGAAAATGCTGTTCCAGTAGCGATCATCAAATAATACAGTGCTAACACAACATAAATAGAATTATCTGTTGGTAAATATGCTGCTAATATGAACCACCAAACTGCTCCAAATATACTAAAGCTGACGATCCATGGAAAACGATTTCCATACTTTTTGGAACCCCATTTATCATTTGCAATACCTATTATCATCTTTATAGCCCATGGTAAATATGCAAGTGAAACAATAAATAGCCATTTAGCAACATCCAATTGATTTCCTAGCAACTGTGCCAAATATGGTGGAAAAACGAGCATTGGTATTCCTTGACAAAAACCCTCAACAAGATAATATAAGGTAAATATTTTTGTATAACTTTTTTTATAAACAATGTCTTCTGTCATAAAAACATCCCCTAATCTGATTCTTTATAAAATAGGACAAAATTATATATATTAAAAAAAGAAAACATATAACTTTTATTAATTAAAGCCCCCGGTGGGACTTGAACCCACGACCGGCTGATTACAAGTCAGCTGCTCTACCACTGAGCCACGGAGGCTTTATTAGATTTTTGTGTTATTTTATTATATAAATAAAAATGAATTATAATTTAATTTTGTGGTTTTATGAGCTTAAAAATATCAATAGAAATAATTAAAAACTAATTTATCTTTTTTGTTAACATACATCAATACAATTATTTTCAATAAAATATTATTGTAGTAAAATGCCATTTTCAAAAGAAGAAGTTGAGATTTTAGCATATAGGCGATACAAGTCTAGCGAGAGTTATGAAAAATCGATTTGGTATTTAGCGGAGCTCTGTGTTACAATCAATAAAAACATCATTAATGGCTATGATATTAAACCTTTAGAAACTGATAATTTAGTTTTATTAATTAGACCAGATGTAAACGGACAAATTATAAGCCCTAATGAGGAGGAAATTAGAGAAGTCGCGGAAATCATATATCATGAAAATCCTCCAAAAAGCCAAGTAGATTGGTTCATAGCAGAAAAAACATTATTATTAGAAGAAATGAAGAGAATTTTAAATGGAAAAAAATGAAAATAATACTCCTTTTATCAAGTTTCTCTTAATTCATTACCATTCTAATTAACGAATTCTTCATTAGTTTTAAGAATATAAACTATAAGAATTATTAATTATTTGTTTTTATATCACTTATTAATTTTAATCGTTTTGAGAGAATGATGGAAGAAATTAAAGATTTAGCGGAATATGCCCTTGATTATGCGAGTGGAAATGGAAAAACTTATGATTACGCAGAGGTCAGGCTTGAAACTAATAACAGCGATACCATTATTTTTATTAATGGAAAGATGCATATGGGAAATCTACCCATTGAACTGACTACCGATGCGTTTAGTAGAAAATCAGGAATAAATGTCCGACTTTTAGTAAATGGTGGAATGGGAATGGCAGCTACTAATAATCTAAAAAAAGAAGCTATTCGTAATTGTGTAGACTATGCATATAGAACTGCTAAAAGAAGCGGAGCTCAAAGAAAAACACCGATTAAAATGAGCGAAGAAAAGATATATGAAGTTAAATGGCAAAGTAAGTATAAAATTAATCCAATAAATGTTCCTTTAGAAGAGAAGATCAATTATATTCAAGATTTTATAAAGATTTTTTCAGAGAAGCATCCTATTAATTTTATTCATATTTTTGTTTTAATCACTGAACAAAGAGATACTTATTTTATAACAAGTGAAGGTGCGAAAATTTCCAGTCACGTACCTCGAGTAGCTCTAATTCCTGTCATCATAGGTGTACAACCTGGAGGAAAGAATGAGCAATCATACATTACATATGGCACAACGGGGGGATGGGATGAATTCATCTCTTGGAATATAGAGCAAAAAATTAGAGAAAAAGCTAAGGTCCTTGGAGATATCATCTTAGGGTCTAAAAAACCACCTGAGGGTGAAATTGATATTATTCTTGGGCCGGATGTGGCAGGAATTATCTCCCATGAAAACTGTGGTCATCCTCACGAAGCAGACCGTATTTTAGGGCGGGAAGGTGCTCAAGCAGGGGAATCTTATTTAAAAGAACACGAAATCGGCTTTAAAATTGGAAATGATTGTGTAAATATATTTGAAGATCCTACACTACCGGGTTCCTATGGTTTTTATTTGTATGATGATGAAGGGGTGAAAGCAAAGCGAAGAGAGTTAATTAAAAACGGAATTTTTAATGAAATGTTAAATAATAGAGAGACCGCAGCGGTGTTTAATACTCAAAGCAATGCAGCAGCAAGAGCTGTTGCATATGATAGGGAACCGTTGATTCGAATGGCCAATACATATTTTGCCCCAGGTGATTATTCCCTTGAAGAAATGGTGGAAGATGTTAAATTAGGGATTTATATGAAGTCCTTTACTGAATGGAATATCGATGATAAAAGACTCCAGTCAAAATATGTTGGTCAGGAAGCTTATTTAATTAAAAATGGTGAAATCACAAATACTTTAGTGTTAAAACCTGGTCTTGAAATTTCAACTCCAGGTTTGTTCGGTTCAATTGATGCCCAAGGAAAGAAGGAGACTATTGAATGGCAAGCGGCTTTCTGTGGGAAATCTGAACCCGGACAAGGTTGTCCTGTATGGACTGGTGGTCCCGCAGTTAGATTAAGAAACGTGAGGTTAGCATGAGGTGATTATATGGATAAGTTAGAAATTTTAAATGAAATAATGGAAAGGGCAAAAAAAATTTTAAAACAGGTTTGTACGGAATGGGCAATAAAGGGGATAATACGAAATGAAAGTCAGATACGATTTTCTGAAAACAAAGTAGATATTAATAAGAATTGGGATGATATTAAGCTAAATTTGTTTTTATCAAAAAAAAGGAGAACCATAGAAATGATGATTAGCGATTTACGACCTGGAGCTATTGAAAAGACTTTAAAAGACATTGAAAGACTATTAGATGTCGCTAAGATAAATTCTAATTATAAAAGGTTGCCAGATGGACCTTTTAACTACAACAATGGTATTCAAAATAAGATCTTCGATGGAAAAGTTGTTGACTTAGGTGAGAAAGCAATTGATTTAATCGAAGATGCAACCAATGCAAGTTTAAATCAAGGAGCTAAAAGAGTTGCGGGGTCTTTTTTCTTTGGAGATTCTCAATTTCATTTGATTAATAGTAAGGGATTAAAGGGAAATTATAAAAGAACTAATTTAAATTTCAGAATAAGAGCATTTGCGGAAGATATGTATGCCACTGGAGAAGCTTTATCATGTTCTACACATTTAGACAAAAAATTTCACCCAATTGAAGCAGGAGAAGAAGCGGGAATGATCTGTAAACAAGCAATAGGAGGAAAAAAAGGAAAACCCGGCATTTACAATATAATCATTTATCCAAAAGTGTCGACAGAGCTACAAGCGCCCACACCTGCGATTGGATTAAATGCTTATGTGAAAAAGATGGGTCTTTCATGGTTAGTTGGTAAAAAAGAAGGAGATAAGATTTCTGATGAAAAAATATCTGCTTGGGACGACAGTACTATGGAATATGGTTTAGATTCTTCACCTTTTGATGATGAGCTCGTTCCAGCTCAAAAAACTTTATTAATTGATAAGGGAGTAATTAAACAATATTTTACTAATACCTCGCTTGCTCGGAAGGATGAAATATCTACTGGAAATGCTGGAATAACCATGCCTAAACCCTCAAATACCGTATTTTCTACCGGAGATCATACTTTAAAAGAATTGATGGAAATTTCCGAAAAGCCTACGTTATTAATTACATCAACGTGGTATACTCGCTATCAAAGTTATGCCCCTCCAGGCGCATTATCATCTCTTCCTAAAGATGGTATGTTTTTGGTGAAAGATAAAGGCAACATTTTAGAACCGGTTCGTGAGCTCCGTATTAATTCTGATCATTTCCATATGCTTGAAAATACTCTTGCTTTAGGGAGAGAGCTGAAGCAGGTAAATACCTGGTTAAGTTCAAGTGGAAATACAATATTTGCACCTTATATGCTCTTAGGTGATATCAGAATGACCACCGGAACAAAATAAATAAAAAATTTATGATCCTCTATTTTTTTTAATCTTTATAACGATTTTAAAATATTAAATTCGTAATAGATGGTATTATAATTGAAATTATAATAATTATTATTAGAAAAAACTAAATTAAATATTAATTACTGGTTATTATAGTGGCGCCTCAAAAAAAACCAAAAAAGAAAAAAAAAGAAGATCTTAAACAAAAGTCCTTATTTTCATATGTGGATTCTTCAAAATCAGAAATAAGTGAAGAAGAAAATGAAGAAGAAATTTTAGATGAGGAAGCAGAAGAATTACTCGATATTCCGGAAGAAATTGAAGATGAGGAAGAAGTAGAGGTAGAAGTTGTTCAAGATCAAATATATGGAGAAGATATTATAAAATTCAAAAAAGCAAAAATTAAGGCACCAACCGAGATAATTCCTATCCCTAAGGATCTATTTTTTAAAGGAAATAACGAGCCATTCGGTTTAAAAGAGGGAGATATTAAATTAGAAAAGATATCGAGAGAATCAGTCACATCAACATATATCCGTTATTTAATTAATAAGGGAGAAATTATTCAAAATTTAGAAAGAGGATTATTGCTTGATGTTGATTATGATGGAACTCAAAATAAAGCATACTGTAAATTTTATGATTTAGAAACTGATGAGATAAAAATTTGGATTGATACAACAAACCATGAGCCTTATTGTTTAAGCAAAGAATCGACAAAAGATTTAGAAAAACTAAATTATCAAGAAAAAATTGGGGAAGCAAGGCATATTAAGAAATTAACGGATTATGAAGGATTTAAAAGGTTTGAACCAGTTAAGCGAATAGAATTATTAAGTGATAAAGAAATAGATATGACAAAAATTTATGGTAAAACTCCTACTAATATTGGAGGATCTGGTACTAATATTCGCAACATTTTAGGAGAAAATGGAATAAAAGCTTGGGAGGCGGATATAAGATATCATTTGAATTATATTTTTGATAGACAATTAATACCAGGATTAATCTATTCCATAAAAAATGGCAGAATAACTCAAATGAATTACGAAAAGACAGATGAAGAATCTAAAAAAATAGCAAAAGAACTACGAGATTTATTTAAAGAGGAATCCAATGAGATTCAAGAGTTTTCTGAAAAATACTTAGATATTTTTCTTACTCCAATACCTGATTTAAAGCGACTCGCAATTGATATTGAAGTTAATTTAGGTCAGCAGGATTACAGAATTCCAGATCCGCGTGAAGCTAAACAAGAAATTATTAGTATATCTTTCGTAGCAACTGACGGATTAAAATTAGTCTATATTCTTGAACGGGAAGGTTTCACATATGGGAATCTTCATAAAAATTTTCCATCTGATGCAGAAATTATCTTCTTTAAATCTGAAAAAGTATTATTAACTGAAACATTTCGGCTCATGTGGAAATATCCCATTGTTATAACATTTAACGGGGATAACTTTGATTTGAATTATATGTCTCATAGAGCAGATAGATTAAGAATTCATAGAGATATTAATCCAATCCATGTTAAGAGAGGTTATGGATTCTTATCTAAAGCTGACTGTGATTTAAAGAAAGGAATTCACATCGATCTCTTTAACTTTTTCTTCAATAGAAGTATTTCTGGTTATGCATTCGGAGGGGCTTATGAGAGTAGTTCTCTAAATGCTATTAGCGATGCATTATTAGGAAAAGAGAAGTATCAACATGAAGAAGAAATCCATGAAATGGAATATAATATCCTATCTTGGTATAACTTAAAAGATTCTATTTTAACTCTCGAATTAACACAGTTTAATAACTCTTTAGTTTGGAATTTAATCCTCCTATTATGCCGAATGACAAAATTACCTATCCATGAAATGGTGCGTCGCCAAATTTCTACATGGGTACAAAATATATTCTACTTCGAACATCGTAGAAGAAATTTTCTTATCCCAAGGAGATCAGAAATTTCTGAGATGAAAGAAGGCGGATATTCTAAATCAATTATCGAGGGAAAGACTTTTCAGGGTGCTTATGTTGTATCGCCAAAAAAGGGGATTCACTATAATGTTGTTGTTATGGATTTCGCAAGTCTTTACCCCTCTATAATCAAAGAATATAATCTTTCATATGAAACTGTTTTATGTCCTCATTCTGACTGTAAATCTAATATTTTAAAAGCTATCCCTTATCATACATGCATTCATAAGATGGGCATCTTTGCCTATGTAGTCGGTTTTTTCCGAGATATCAGAGTGAAATATTTTAAGCCAAAATCAGGCGATAAAAATTTATCAGAAAAGCAACGGAGCTATTATTATACCATTCAACAAGCGCTAAAGGTGTTTATTAATTCAAGCTATGGAGTTTTTGGTTCACTAAATTTCCCTTTGTTTTGTTTACCTGTTGCTGAAAGTACTACTACTATTGGGCAATATTCAATTAAGCAAACAATCAAAAAATCAGAAGAGATTGGTGTAAAGGTTCTATATGGAGATACAGATAGTGTTTTTCTCTCAAATCCTACTCAGGCACAAATGCAAAAACTTTCTAAATGGAGTAAAGAGGAGCTTGATCTTGATCTAGAAGAAGAAAAAATATACCAATTTTTAGCACTTTCCCAAAGAAAAAAGAATTATATAGGAATCTATAAGGATTCCAAATATATTGATATGAAGGGTTTGGTTGCGAAGAAGAAAAATACTCCTGACTTTATAAAAAAAGTTTTTAATCAATTAATTGAAATATTAAAAACAATAACCAATGATGAGGAATTTTCAAAAGCAAGAGAAACAATAATTGAGATTATAAAGGAAAATAGGAAAAAAATTGGGAAACCAGATGCTTTCGATTTAGATGACTATGCTATAAATATTACTCTACAAAAAAAACTCAATTCTTATGATAAAGTGCTTCCTCAGCATGTTAGAGTAGCAAAAGAATTGAAAAAAATAACTGGAAAGGAATATCAAAAAGGTGAAACAATTAGTATAATTAAGATTAGGGATGGTTTAGGAGCAAAAGCAAAGGAGTTAGCAACACTTGAAGATGTAGATGTTAAAAAATATAGAGAACTTCTGCAATCTGCATTAGAACAATTAATGGATGCATTAAACATTAGTTATGATGAAATTCTACAACTTAGATATGAAAAAAAAAAAGAAAAGAAGACTGTTACTAAAGATTTTGATGATTTTTTTTAAATTCAGCAATTTGAAATTTCACTAATAAGTATTCCGTTTGTCGAGGCAAACCAACCATTTTCTGTAATTATATTAAAGATATTATCATTATAACTAATTCTTTCAATTGACTTAATTTTTACTGGAGTAATCCCGTTGAAATGAAGTAATCCCATGAATTTCCTTTTATAATGTTTTCCTTCAGTTTCGATTATTCGATAACAATTGTCGGATGAATTAGGATGCTGGATGGAGCAAAATTGTCCGATTGCTCCTAGAACACTTACTAGATCATTCTTTAATTGTTGACTAGCAGTTGTAAATTTCCTTAATCCGGTACGTAATAAATCACCATCACCCTTGTAATAAGAATTTAAAAAAGCGTAAGCTCTGTCATATGTTAATAATTCAAATGGTATTTTCTTATTTTGGGCTAATGTAGAGCATAGATGAATTGTCAACAAAGTTAATACATTTGAATTAACCCTAATAGTCTTTTTTTCATCTGCTGTATAGGGAAAATTCAATTGATCGAGCAGATTAATAATTTCTTGCCAATTATCAAATTTAAGTTCTTTTGATTGAGTAATTGTAATCCTATTTTTATCTGAAGACCCTTCTGCAGTATACCAACCCAAATATTTAAAGAAGTCATTTGTTAGAGGGAATACTGAGTTATACCAAAATCCTACATTCCCATGAATTTTTATTAAAATTTCAACACGCCCTTTTTTTGCTTCAATTTCAATAAGATCTTTTTCATTTTTAGATAAATTTGCCCAGATTACCCTATACATTTTTGCCGTCTTTGAATATTGAAATTTGGAATTAATTAGTTTAATTAAAGGATCAGAAGTTCTTTGATTTTTTCTATAAGAAAATTTTACATACTCATTCCTTTTTATTCCAATCCATTTGTCCTCCCAATAAAGAAAACTTGGAATAAAAATGCATTTTGGAGGATTTGAAGATAAAGGAATATTATGAAGGACTAAAAGGTTATCTCGTATTTTTAAATTATGAGCTAAAGTATGCTCAATATACCACGTATTTGCAGGATTATTATATCTTCTAACGTTAATTTGTAGTACTAATTTAGGAAAGATTTGATTTGGACCACATATAATTTGTCTTCCATCAGCTAGACTTATTTTAAACAAATCTGAAGCGTATATTTTTGAAAATCTCCTAATTGGTTGAAAATAAATATGTCCAAAATTCATTTCCTCTCTGTTAATCACTAAGATTCTTAAATTGCTCCATGATTCCTCTATATCCCCTATTTTAACCTTATGAATTAAATTATTTTCATTAATGACTATTATTTCCTCATCAAAAGCAAGACCGCTTGTTAAATAATATACTGGTTTTTTGGGGGGATTAAATTTATTTAAAGCATTGCATGACTTATAAACTGATCCCCTTCCTTTTGAAGAACAAAACAATTCTTTTTCCCTAGTCATTATAACATATACTTTATATAAGAAACTATAAAATACACTAAATTCCCTTTTATATAAATATTTATCAAATCTAATTATTATTTAAAATCTTCAAAACATCTTAATGGAGTATAAACTAACGGTCTCTTATCTTTTAAATCCATAAAGATGAACTACATTTTTTGAAGTTTCTAGAATCTTTATCTTCATTTACAAGTGATCTTCATTCCAGATATTTTAAGTTTAAAAGAATATACTTTCCATTGCCAGCGGTGCGGGAAATGCTGCAAAGTGTTGAACATAACCGACGCCAACAAAAAAGGAATACTGTATAAATATGACTATAAAGGAAAGTTCACTACAGCACCCACCACATCGGTCACGGTTCACTACGATGAAAAAAAGATTATCGAATCAAACCATAAACTATCGAAACCGTCATTTATTCCCTATGAAACATATTTCCTTAAATCATTTCCCTATGAATTTGTGCATACCTATCAAATCAAAACAAAAAAAGGATGGTGTATCTTTTATGATCTACAAGAGAAAAAATGCTCCATCTATTCTTTACGACCTTCAGTATGTAAGGCATATCCCCTTTATGTGGATTTTTTGTTTATGGGAAAATCTCCCTGTGGACTGATACCCAATATTACGAAATGCAGCGATGTTGATTCGGAAATAAGGAAAAGATATCCACGTATAGAGAATATAATGAATGTGATTTTTGAGATAGACACTCAATACAAAGCAATTTTTCCAAACTGTTTTAACCATTTCAAGAATTTAGTATATAAAAAATTTGCATTTACTGTATTTTGGAAAGTATGGGGTGATTTATTTCTAAGCCCCTTAGAAGTGCATCCTGAAATAGTGATAAATTACAAAAAGTTAGATTTTTCCAGGTTCTGGGGATGGATAAGTGCGCATAAACATGATTTGGGCGCTAAAAATTGTGCTTTAAGAGTAAAGAAATATAAAAACGAACTAGATATACTTAAAGCAGAATTCTAATCATAAAACAATCGAGCCCGCAAAACTTCAAGACATTGATTCTAAGAAGTATAAGGAACTTCTTATATCTGCTTTAGAACAGGTTCTTGATGCCCTTGGTATTTTATTTGATGAAATTAAAGGTATTAAAAAAATGGATGCTTTTTTCTAAGAAAAAATTAGAAATATTCTAAATAATTCATTTAAAGTTTATATTGATTAATAAATACTTCAATTAAAGAGATTATTTTTTCAATTAATAATTTAAACCAGATTTCTCCTTTTTCTCTTGAAGCGTGAAATGGATCACCTAATATCCCACTGATACTTAGATCTTTAGTCTTCCATCTTTTTAGTTTCTCGAACTCATAATTTGGATCAAGATAAGGAACATATTTAATATCACTTTTCTTGAGGTCAATCATGTTTACACTATTTGGAAATAGATACATCATAATTGATGTTTCAAACTCTCCAGCATGACAAATTCCACCAATATTTGATGTTCTTATTTTCATTAAGTCTTTTTTAATTATAGAAAATGTATTTAAGACTAAAAGTTTATCTTGATATTGCCTTTTGATTGAACATAAAGCATCATTGTTTCCCCCATGAGCGTTAATAAGAAAAAACTTCGTTTCTTCATAAAAATTTTTTAAAAGTTTATTTACTTGATTTTCAAATTCTACCTTAGAAATTGATTTTGTATTAATAAATTCTTCATGTTCTGAAGAGATACCGATCTTTATACCCTCAATAATTTTACCTTTAAATGCTGGAGCAACTTTTTCTGCTATTCTTTTGGCAATCAAATAATCTGTTTCAGGAGGTAAATGAGGACCATGTTGTTCATAACTTCCAATCGGTATAAAAACGAAATTAATCATTTTATAATCATTATTTATAATGTCTGTAATAAAAAAAAGTATGAATCATAAGAAAATGTTAATTTAAAACCTTTATTTGTTTTGAATTATGACCCTCTCTTATTTCTTTTAAACAAATATTTGCTTTAGATATTGCTTCTAAAACATTTTTTCCAACACCAATCCCTACTTTCAACTTCCATGGTTTATGTTTAAATTCAAATAATCTAATTGTTGGTAATAATTCATCAGGTTCCATTGATAGAGGACAAACACAAATAAAATTATCTCCTCCATTAAAAAAACAAAGTATACCAATATTCTGAAAATTTTCCATTAAGGTCAAATATCCCCTATTCAAATCAACGTAATTTTTATAGAATGGATTTACATCTGTAGCCAATTTCGTATAATAATTTATATCAACATGAGCTACTTTAACTTTGTTTTTTATTGGTAATTTATGACCATTATATGCTAAAACTTTTTTTCTTGAAGATTGAGCACTTCCTTTGGCAATTAATACTTCCGATGCTTCAATTTGTGCATTTATTGGAGTATTTCCTGTTCCAATTCCCATACTGACTGTAATAGGAAACTTTTTTTCTAATTTATTAATAAGAAATTGATGATGTTTTATGGATATTCCATTTGAAACAGCGATCATATTATCTTTTGAAGCAGAAAATACAAGACCTCCATAACGATTAAAGTATTTCTGTAAGAAAATAAATACCTCTGAGAGAAGAATTTGAATTTTATGCTCTCTGTAAGTACCCATTTCTTCCGTAAATGGTCCGAAATTGTCAATTTGAATGTAAGTTATTTGTATCAAAAAAAATAACCTCACTATTTATTAGAATCTCGTATTCTCCTTACCATTTTAACCACACTTTCTACAGAACGACGAGCAAAATCCTCAATTCTCTCAACCGCTTCAACTCTAGTCATTCCAGGTCCTGAAACACCTAAAGAGACAGGTTTATTAAAATCTAATGATAAATCTACCATTTTTCTTGCTGCATGTTGGGCAACAATCTGATCATGATCAGTATCTCCTTTAATTACTGCTCCCAAACAAACAACGCCTTCAATATTATCCTTTTTTAATAGATTTTTTATTGCTAAAGGCATATCAAAGCTACCAGGCACCTTAATAACTTCCACAACATTACATCCTAAAAACTGTGCATGTTCTACAGCTTTATTTAACATGTTTTCTGTAATATCATAATGGAATTCTCCAACAACTAGTCCAATATTAATTTTATTTTCACTCATTTTTATACACCCTATTAGGATTTAATTGGCCCAACATCGGGATAACCTTGTCTTAACCCCATTCCCGCATTTTTCTCAAGCCAATCTTTTTCAAATAATAATTTTAAAATATTTTGAGCATGTTCTCTAACTCTATTATCACATACTTTAATTAATTCATCTGGAGTGTTTGCTTCATCTTCATGTACAAAGCATTCAATAATATGTTTTCCTGTCATTAACTGGCACATAATAATACCTTGGTTTGCTTCGTGAGCACATATTTTATCTTTATCATCTTTGCCAGGCATTCCAAGAGCTAAGCACATTTCACATTCATGTTGATCAAAAAGAATTTTGCATGCAACGGGTATGTCTTTCATGCCTGGAACAGTATATCTAATGATCTTTACTTTACTTGTTGCATTCTCAATTTCGTTTATTGCCATGTGTCCCATATCAATGCGCGCAAAAGTTGTATCTACAATACCAATATTTATTTTGCTCAATTTTTCACCTTTATAAGATATTCATCAAAAGCTTTTACAATTTCTTTACCCTCAACCATCACTAAATTATTTCTCTTGGCATATTCTCTTGCTTTTTTAATTGAAAGTGCCTTACCAGTTGTTCCATCCAACATTTCACATAATACTGAAACTGGAGAAAGACCACCTAATAATGCCAATGTTACAGTTAATTCAGTATGTCCTAATCTTTCTTTTAATAGTTGTTTTTTTGCTATCAATAGATGTGTGTGTCCTGGAGCTCTAAAATTTTCTCCAAATTTATCTCTATGATATTCATTTTTTAAACTGTTTTGATAAATTTGAGATCCAAGTATTCCAAATTCTCTAATAGTTAAACTACGATCATTATCAGTGATTCCTGTATATGTATCAACATGGTTAATAGTAACTGAAAATGATGGTTTATCCCCATAGGGACATGCAACATTGGGAGAAATTTTGTTAAAAATTGAATATTGACTTAATACATTTGAATAAATCTCTAACATGAAAGGTAACCCTAATTTCTCTGCGATTTTAGCATGCATAGCTATACATATTAATCCTCCAGCATCATTACGTAATTGATAAACATGATTTGGAGTTACTTTCTCTGCTAAACACACAAGATCTACTTCTTCTTCTCGACCATCAACATCATATACTAGAACGAATTTTCCTAGAAATAATTCTTTAATTGCGTTTTCCATATTTTCATTCATGTAATTTCTCCTTTTGATAAATATTTTTTTATATCTACCCATTTATGGGTATAGATTACTCTCAACTAATATAAGTTTTAACCATTTATAATAACTACTAAAAAAAGTAAACTTTAATAGAAAGATTAGCCATACAAAAAAGATGAATAATTTTAATCAAAATTCTTAATCCAATTAAGAAATTTAATTTTCTCATAATTAGGTAGATTGATTCACTCTATTTACTTAATCATGATGATGAAAAATAATTCATTTCAACTACCCATTTATGGGTAGCCAATTTTAATAGTACATTTAGTAATAAAAAGTATTCTTACTGCTATTATGGAGTTGAAACATTTTAACTATGTATAACATACTTCTATTATTATAAAATTAGATTTAATAATCTTAAAGTTGAAATATAATATAGATTAGATTTAATTCATATTACGAGAATTTTAAATGAATAAAGAAATTACTGAATCATCAGATTTGTTTGATGACGACGGTATCCTCATCCAGGATGGATGGGCAAGAAAACCTATTATACGGTATAATCGAGAAAAAGTTCGTGCTAAATGGCATCGGCTAAAGGAATGGGATAATTATGTTGTAAATCATCCTGATTACAATTTCAGTGTTACTGTAGCTGATGTTGGGTATATGGGACTTGTAACTTTTGAAGTGATGGATTATAAGGAACAACAAGTATATGCGGGAGGTCTACAAAAGTTTTTCACGAAAGGTACCTGGAACCTTCCTACAAGTTCAGAACAAGGAGATATTGAGTTTCAAACTGAAACATTTGACCTAAAAATAAAAAAGCTGCCAGATAAAAGGGAAATTACTTTCGATTTTCCAACCTTTGCGGAGAAAGGTTTAAAGGGAAAACTTGTGTTATATCAAGATCCATCTAAAGATTCAATTGTA
>JBHLNT010000007.1:0-76432 GCA_048941265.1 Promethearchaeota archaeon | reverse complement strand
TTATATAAGGAATTTCTTCATGAATTACGTAATAAAAATTTATTGCTAAAAAAAGATTATAACGTAATTTGGTCCGCTATCTTTCCCGAACCTGCTACGGGAGTTTTAGAAAAAAGTCTCTGTGATGATAACTTATTTATAATAGGGGATGCTGCAGGATTTGTTGCTCCAATCAGCGGAGAGGGAATTCATGCTGCAATAGTATCTGGTCAGGTAGCAGGCGAAACTTCTTTAAATGCTTTAGAAAGAAATAATTTTACGATAAATACTCTTAAGGAATTTAAACAGCATTCAAACATTAAAAGAATTATTAGATTGTTTAAATTCCAACGTAAATTTGTTAATTTCTTTTATGAAAATGAGGGTGAAAATCTCAATAAGACCTTTAAAATGGTAGAAGAAAGCGAAGAATTTAAACAAATTGTAATCGACACATTTATATTCGGTCAAACCCCCCCCAAAGATTTTATTTCAAAAATAAAAGGAAGTAATTAATCATATCAATAATTTATAATCAAGATTATTAAATATAGTGGTAAAATCGTGTATGATGTTATAATTTCAGGAGCCGGTCCCGCAGGTTCCAGATGTGCAGAAATCTTAGCAAAGAATGGATTTAAAATTGCCCTAATTGAAAAGGATGTTAATTGGAGAAAACCATGCGGTGGAGGTGTAAGTGCGAGGATCATGTCTAAATATTACCCTCAGTTGAAAAAATTGAATCCCCTCCGATTAAATGGTGCGCTGATGTTTTCAGCAGAATATCATAAAATGGCATATAGTTGGGAACAACAGGGTACTGATTCAATTATAATGGATCGTTTAGATTTTGATAATTTTATAAGAGATGTAGCAGTAGATGCCGGTGCGGAGCTTTTTGATAAAAATATATCATTTGATTTTATAGTCAAAGATCATAAAAAAATTGGGATAAAAACTAAGACTCCAGATGGCATAAAAGAGTATTTAGGTAAAATAATAGTAATTGCTGATGGGATGAGTTCTAAATTAGCAGTAAGGTCAGGTTTACGAGAACGCTGGAAAATTGAAGATATAGGGTTAGCAAAATGTTCGATTTTAGAAGGTGAAAATAATTTAGAAAAAAATAAAATGTATCTTTATTTTAGGCGATATAAAGGATATGGATGGATATTTCCAATAAGTGAAACAAGATTTAATATCGGGTGCGGTACATTTGCAGAGGATAACCTTAAGTATAATTTAAACCAGATTTTTGAAGAATTCAAAAACGATCCTAATATCAAGCAGTATTTTCCTAAATCTAATTATAATGAAATATGGACGGGTTCTTATCCACTTTCGGCAATTGGAGTTTTAGAAAAATCCCTAATAAAAGACAATTTAATGATTATAGGAGATGCGGCAGGATTCGTATCTCCCATTAGTGGTGAAGGAATACATCCAAGTATAGTATCAGGTCAAATAGCTGCTGAAGCTGCAATACAAGCTCTCCAAAGTGATGATATCTCTAATCGAACTTTAAAATATTATAAACAGCATCCTTATATTAAAAAAATTCTTAGAAATTTCAAATTAAAACGTTCTATGGTCGAATTTTTTTATGAAAATGACGGTAAGAATCTTGACACAATGTTCAGATTAGCTAAAGAAGATATGGGTTTTAGAGATCAAGTTATTAAAATGTTCTTTTTCAATGCTGCACCCTCAAAAGAGTTTTTTGCAAAAATCAAGTCGTCAAATGAATGATATATCTTAATTAAAGAAAGTAATAACGAACAAATCTCAATATTTTAAATTTGTATTCAATAACATTGGAATATTTAATGAGAATTAATGAATATATAGTTAAATTAAAATAAAAGAAAAATAATATCTTATTAAATCCATATATTTAACAACCTTATAAGTAATTTTAATTAAATACAACGAGAAGAGAAAAATGGTTCAACAAGATCAATCTTTTTGTTCTGAATGCGGCAATCCCGTTAAAAAAGGTCAGAGTTTTTGTAGTTACTGTGGATCTAAGTTAAGTGAAATAGCTGTTACGAACATTACTTCCAGAGCCCAATTACAATTTCCAATAAAAGGTTGGGAAATTGCACCTGAAAGAGTTAAAAAATATGAAAAAGCTATGCAAGAACTTCCTATAGGGGATCCAATTATTACCTCAAAATGCAAACTCGATAGAGCATTTGGTCTCTTAATAGTGAGTGATGTTGGATTTGCATGGATAATAAAGGAGACCATGAGAACTTCTAGATGGAACATTGGGAAAAAAAAATGGGTAAGATGGCATGATGTATATAGTATAGTCCCTAAATACCAAGGTCAAATACAAGTAACAGTTAAAATACGGAAAAATGGCACCTTACAATTAGACAATGATGGTAATTATAAGACAAAAAGATGGAAACTTACAATAAACAAAAACAAGCGTGAGGAAGAGGCTCATTGGAGAGATCGACAAGCTAGTTTTAATAATATTATGTTAGAAATATATAATCGGAATAAGGGGGAAACAGATCCGCCTACGAGTGATTCTAGAATATAAAATCTCATTATTTATAAATAAAAAACTTTTTACTCTTTTTTGCTTTTACTCAATATTATTAGCATTTTAAGAAAGATTTTCTAAACAAATTAAAAAGGATATTAATTAAGTCTATTATATGTTCAAAGTCCATTGGTTTTCGGCAACTTCAATTACTTTTCCTTTTTCTACCAGTTCTTTCATATGACTTGTAATCATATTGTTTTCAAAAAAATATAAAATATTATCTCCTTCTCTGGATTTTATGTAATTTTCACTAAAAAACAAACCTTTAAAAATTAAATCATTTAGACTTTTAGGTTTATCAGAATCAAGCATATGGAGAAGTTTATCCTCAATATTATCCATCTTTGTTAGAAGATCATTAAAAAGGTTGGATTGCTTTTCGAAAATCACAGGTCCATGTCCACTTGTAATTATGTAGTCATCATTTAAATAAATTTTTTCAATCTTTTTAATTGAGTCTTTCACATCTTTTAGATTGCTGTACTTAAAACCATACCAGGCTCCCATTTTTGTTAATCCTATGTCAGAAACGAATAATATTTTTCTTTTCTGATATTTTTTATCTTCAATCGAGAATGCAGTGTGGCCGGGCGAGTGCCCAGGGATATGAACAGTTCTAACACGTAAATTTTTAAATTCAAATTCTGTTCCGGGATTAAAACCTACTATAGAATTTAATTCTCTGAAATTCAGCTCGTTAAATGCAAAATGTTTAAATTCATCCCCAATTCCAAAATCCAGCGTGCCATTAGCCTTAATAAATTTATTAAAATCCTTTAAATATTCATTTTCTGGAATTGGGCAATAAATCTTGATTTTTGGATCAATTTCTTCATAATAATGTAAATTATAAACATGGTCCAAATGGACATGAGATACAAAATACGTATCTATCTGATTTTTAGTTAATTCTTTAATCTCTTTTTTATAAAAACAGTTACAATCAATTAAGATATCTCCCAGATTCGGATTTTTAATTAAAATCCCATTACATTTAAACCAAAATTGAGAATCTGAGTATACTAAAAATATTCCATCCTGTATTTTTTCGTAAATTAGCATTAAATAAAATAAAAATTCAACTAAAATAAGATTTTTGATAAGATTTAAACTAAATCATATACTTTAAAAATCTACCTCTTTTCCCTCATAAGCATATTCAAAAATCTTTCGAAAATCATCTTCTGAAGTAGCTCTTGGATTAACAAGCTTTGTAAGGTCTGTATTTGCAAATGATACTAGTTTTTCCAAATTTTGTTCCCAATCGGTTTTGGATATACCTAAATCTTTCAATGTAGTAGGTACATTAATCTTTTTTAAAAAATTTCGAATAAAATTAGCCAATAATTTAGTTGGATCGTCATCAATTGAAATATTTATGTTATTCAAAATAATTTCATATATTTTCGCACTTTTAGGTTTATTGAATTCAATAACATAGGGCAACATTATACCTACGGAAATACCATGTTGAATATGATAAATTGCAGCTAAAGAATGTCCACATGAGTGAGCTATGGCACAAACAGAATGTCCAAGAGCTAATCCTGCAATGGAAGCAGCATAATGCATTTTTTCACGTACATTAATATCTTCAGCTCCTTCTCCAATAGCAAGAGGTAAGTATTGAATTATCATTTTAATTGCATGCAAATTCAGGGCATCAGTAAAATCAGAAGCCATAGTACTTAACAAACCTTCAACAGCATGTACCAATGCGTCCAATCCCGTTGAGGCGGTAAGTTTTGGTGGCATTTTTAGAGGTAATTTTGGATCAAGGATGACTATTTCAGGAACTAATGCTCGTGAGGCAATTCCTCCTTTTTGTCCAGTTTTAACGTTTGTTATGATTGATCCCCCAGTACTCTCAGCTCCTGTACCAGAAGTAGTTGGTATTAATATTAATTTAGATTTTTTTCCTAGTTCTAAAATGGATAGATTGCATTCATATAACGTTTTATCTTCACATTCATAGAGGAAATAAATCGCCTTTGCGGAATCCATTACAGAACCACCTCCAAATCCAATAATAAAATCCGGTTTAAATTCACGAGCAACCTCACCGCCTTTGATCATAGTAGTATCTTTAGGATCTGGTTCAACCTCATCAAAAAAGATAAAATCATTTTTCCTAAGAAATTTTGAAATTTGTTTTCCGTGTATTTCCTTTATAACTTTATCTGTAATAACCAAAATTTTATTTTGGCTCAAGTTTTTTAATTCTTTTAATGAGCCTTTTCCATAATATACAACTGGATGTTTAAAACTTCTAACAGACATTTTTTATCGTCCTTCTTTATATAAAATTTTTGAAAAATAAAAAATTTATTTAAATTAATTGAAATAGGGGAAGGAATCAATACTATAAAAATTTTTAGAACTTTAATTCTTTTTCTTAAATTATGCATTTTTTTATTTTATTCTTGGTAGGGTTCAAGTATAAAATTTTACGGATAATAACCAGCTAGAAGGCACTAAAGTATCCATTTCAGTTGATGGTATCAGGAAAAAATATAATGCGGAATCTATAGTAAAAATATCTCCAAGAGATTCAATTATATTCCAAAATAAAATATATCCCAATTTTAAAGCTAAAGAGGGTCATGATAAAGTATATATAGGTGAGGTATCGACTATTAACGACGATTATATGGACAATAAGTTTTAAGAAGAGATTAAAAGATTTGATAAAATTGAAGAGGATGAAGAACCATTATATTTGCTCTATGTTAATTGCAAGAAATATATTTAGATATTTACATATGTGTATTTTTTTGATAATTATTACGTTTTTCTAAAAATTCCTTATAACCACACATGATATCCAAGGATTTAGCAGCTAATTCAATAGATTCAAAAATAAGAACTTTAAGTTCAAATAATTCTCTTTTGAAGAGCAATTTACCTGCATAATCACTTGTATCATCTATTACTTTATAAGCTATACATATAAGGGGTTTTTTCATGTCATTATATGCTCTTTTTATTGCCTTTCGAAAATCATGACTATAATTATAAGCCTTGATAAAAACCACAGCAGAGATATTAGGATCAGAGTCAAGAGTAATCAATGTTTGATAAAAAATTTCCGGAGATGAGCCTGAAGCCCCTAAATCTAATGGGTTTCGGAATATAGTATTTACGTCAGGCAGGAAATCGTTAAATTTTTCAGTAGTTTCTGGTGCTAATTTCGGCACTTTTAAATTATTCTGTTCAAAAACATCAGTAGTTTCGATGGATGCTCCACCTCCCATGGCTGTAATTGCTATATTTCGATTTATTGGCAAATATGAAATATGATTAAAAATCATCGCTAAATTTATCAATTCATGAGAATTGTTTACTAAACAAGCGCCTGTTTGTTTTGCTACAGCTTGCCAAATTTTTTTATTTCCTGCTAAACCCCCTGTATGTGACATAATTGCCTCCTTTGTAGCCTCTCCGGTACCAACTTTCCATAAAAATACTGGCTTTCCTGCTAAACTTAATTGTTTAACAATTTGAAGAAATCTTCGCCCAATTTCAATACTCTTAATATTTTCTAAATATAACGCGACTGATTGGGTCTCCTTATCAGTTAAAAAATACTCTAAAAAATCAACAAAATTTAAATCAATTTGATTTCCTATTGATAATACTTTGCTTGGATTTGTCCCATAAATTGACTGAGCCATGGCAGCAACATAAATTGCTAAGCCACCCGATTGAAAGATCATTCCTAAATTACCAGAATGTTCTTTAAGTAAACCTAATGAAAAAGTAAGCCTTATCTTAGGAACATAAACCCCAAGGCAATTTGGACCTATTAAACGAATATTATATCTTTTTGCTATTTCTAAAAGAGCTACTTCTAAAAAATCATTTCCAATTTCACTGAATCCAGATGTAAAGATTGTAGCGAATGGGACGTTTTTCTTTCCACATTCTTCTAAGATCTGTGGACATAAGTGGGCTGGAACTGCAATTATTACATAATCTATTTCGTGCTCATCATCAACTTCTAATATTGAACCGTAAACAGTATAACCATCAAGTTTAGTTCCTTTAAGTCGAGGATTAAATAGATATAATGGTTTTTTAAAACCTAAATTAACTAAACTTTTTAGGAAATAGCCGCCACCAAAGAGTTTATTATTAGCTCCGATAATACCTACAGCTCTAGGATTAAATAATTTTTCAAAATCTAACATAATTTCAAAAAATTATTGAAAAGTAATAAAACTAATCGAGATTTGAAATAGAAATGATTATTCATCAAATTCAAGCGAAAAAGCATATTAATTAAAAATTATTTTTGTGATTGCTTAAAGTTTTTTTTAAACCAATTTTAAGTCAAAAACTCAATTATTAATAAGGAAAATTAAACAATCTTAGCAGTTGCCCTTTTTATGAGGGTCTCAGTTATAACCTCAAAGGCCTTTTCAACATTTTGTCCTGTTTTTGATGATAATTCCACGAAAGAAGACAAATTGTATTTTTTAGCGGCAAGGATTCCTTCATCTCGGGTAACAGATCGAAATCTTTCTAGATCAAGTTTAGAGCCTATTAACATTATTGGAATGTCTCCTGCATGCTCTCTTATTATTTGAGTCCAATCAGGTAAATGGTCTAATGTAATACGATTTGTAATATCATATAAGAAAAATGCTCCATTTGCACCCTTACAGTATTGTGACAACAGAAATCTGAAACGTTCTTCACCACCAAAATCCCAGATTTGTAATTTCACTTTTTTATTATCAAAATCAGTCGTCTTTGAATAAAAATCTACACCAATAGTTAATTTTAGATCTTCAAGAAAAAATCCACTAATATAGCGGAGAGTTAGGGATGTTTTCCCCACACTTGCATCGCCAAGCATCATCAATTTAAATGTATAATCATAATCTGTCATTAAATTTCCCGTAATTAATCAAATCTTTCTGAAATTTACTATATCTTTAGAGTGTAGAATTTTTTGCCGTGATTTTTTTTTTAATTCAAATAAAATTAAAACTTCTTCCTTACCTAATTAACTTAATTATATGATATTTCTTTATTTAATTTTTCTCAAAATAAATCTTAATATAATAAAATTAAATTTAATTTAAAATATCAAAATTAATGTGTTAAACATTCCATGGGCAATTATACAAGGTATAAGTGAATTATGAAAAATTTTAAACATAATTGCTAATAAAATTCCAAATGTAAAATAATATCCAAAGTACGTTATGATAGTTGTAATAGGGACCAAAAATGGTGGAGTATGGTAGAATCCAAAACATACTGAAGAAAGTAAAATTGCAGATCCTTTCTTCATTTTTCTTTCACATTTTTTAATTATAAATCCCCGGAAAAAAGCCTCTTCGCAAATTCCTACAAGTATAAAGTGCAAAGATATAATTATTATCAATTGGAATATATTAGGGTTAAAAGGAGAAGTTTTTATTGCTCCTTTTTCACCACTTTTAATAAATTCAGGACCAAATAAGTTTTCGATAAGTATATTTTTGAAAAAGAAAATTATGTAGCCGCTAATTAAAAAAAATGTGAAACCAAGGCTAATACCTATTACAATTTTGAGAATGTTTTTCTGTTTTGTGTCTTCAGTTTTTTGAAAACCCATATAAACTATTTCATCTTTAATAGAAGTTTTTTCAACCTTGCTAGCTATTAAAGCCGGAATGATGATAAAGAACAATTCAAACAACATTATACTTATTAAAATCCAAGGATTAGCGCCTAACTCTATTGCCATTTTTAATTAAGTTTTGTCTGTAGATTCAAAGTCAAAAATCAAAAAATCTAATCTCTCATCGTTATTATTATTAACTTTTTTTTTAAAAGCTATAATGACATTAAAAAGTAATTCCACTAAGTCAAATAATCAACAATTTAATGCGTTATCGTTTAACAAAAAGAGTAGTATCGTTGGTTTAACGAAAGAACAACTTTTAGCTAAAGATTTAAGGAAAATTGCATATGAGTGTGTCGAGATAGAAAAAATGAAGACACTTTTTGCACATATTATTCTTAAAAACTTTAAAGAATTAGATTTTTCAGAATTTATAGAATATCCCAAATTTGGTATTAAAGAAAGATTTTTAAAAAAGTCTGTCAATTCTTCAAATATTAGTGGATTAAATATAGTAAGTGTTGACGGAAGTTCAGTTGCAAAGAATTTTATGAATGTTGATTTTTCATTTTTAAAAGCTATTGCTGTTAATTATCATTTTTATAAAAATCATGCAGCAGATATAAAATACTATCCAGATCTAAGTGGTTTTAATTATTATTCAGTTCAAGGTAATTTTATTAATCGAGAAGAAAATATCGTTGAAAATAAAATTTCAATGGATATGAAATTTATGGAAATTAATCTTTTAAACAATATGATTAAATATTCTAATGATTTCAATAGAGATCTTATAATAATTGATGGATCGATAGTAATCATGCCTATAAATTTACTTTTCTCCCAGGATCCTGAGATTGCTAAGAAATATGATAGATTATTAAGAGAATATCATAAATTATATTTGAATTGCAAAGAAAATGGGATTATTTTAATTGGATCCATCAAAGATACACGAACTTCAGCTCTATCTCATTTATTAAGAGATTCAATTCAATTATTAAAACCTAATACATCAAATTTGAATGATTTTATTAAAATAAATTACCGCCAGATTATTGATTACTTATCCGATTTAGAATTATTTAATAAGTTATTAAATAAATCAGAGAGAAGTTGTATTTTCAACTGTAAACGAGACATTGAAAAAATACGAGATACTGGTATAAAAAAGGAAATTCCTTATTATTTTCCTTTATCATTTTATGCATTTTACCTTAAAACTGCTAAATTTGATACACCATGCAGGATTGAATTTTTTATGGAAGAAAACGATTCAATAAAAAAAGCTGCTGAGAAAGCTGATTTAATATCTTCAATTATACTACCTATTTCAAGTTTAAATAAACATTATGGTCTTCCAATCCCTCAAATTGAGGCTCATAAAAGGGCAGTTTTTAAACCAGATGAAATAAATCTTTTATTTAATAGCTTAATGAGGAACTTAAAGGAGCAAGGATTAGAACTATTAGAGAAGCGAAGAAACCGTAGACCATTTTAATTGGGTGATAATTCTAAACGATTTAGATATATATCTTCATGAAAAACATGAATTTTATTTAGATAAGTTCTTTCATATCCTTTTTTAAATATTAATTGATTGAATTGTTCTAAATTAATTCTATTTGAGTTTACATAATAAATACGTGAATTAGAGTTCAATTTAAGAAAGTCTTTTGCTTCATCTAAGAACCTTAAAAAAGTTTCAAAACCTAACTCTCCACCATCCCAACTATAATCAATTTTTTTCTTAATTTTATCTTTTTGTATGATGTTGGAAGATGGTAAATAAGGTGGATTAAAAATAATAACATCAAATGAATGTTTTAGAGTAAATGGAAAAGAATTAAAGAGATCTGAATTAATAAACTCAATCTCACTATCAAAACTATTTAATCTTTCATTATGTTTTGAAAGGATGATGGCTTCTTCCAAAATATCGGAAGCATAGATTTTCGGGTTAAATCTCGGAATAATTGTTTTTATAATTTGAAGGGATAATGCAATATAACCTGTACCTGTTCCCATATCTAATATTTTCCCTATTTTCTCTAAGGCAATTCCATCAAAAAAGTAAGAGTCTATGTGGTATTTAAAATAATCAACTATTAAATACGTATCATCAGCAGGTCTATAAACATTTTCAAAATCGTAATCTATAACGGGATCGGGGAAAACTTTGATTTTAATCACATATTTCCTTTAATTCTATTTCATCATAAAATATTTTGCTAATTTTCACAAAATCACTAATGCTATATCTATAGACCTTATTATCTATAATATTATTTTTATGTAAAATATTACTTATAATCTTTTTATTTAGATCTAGGTAAAGTTTCTTTTTCAAAAATAATTCTAAGGCATTTGAAAGGTTTTTGTTCTTAAATGGCATAATTCCACTTAGAATTTTTAAATAAAATAATCTTTTGGTTTTTTCTATCAAGAATTCATCGATTATCTCTCTTGGAAAGAGATTAATTAAAGTGAGATCAATATTAGGAGTAGGATAAAATGAATTTCTTGAAATTTTACGTTTTTCAACGGGTTTCATAAAGGTATTGACACTAATAGTAATTCTGGATAAGTTTTTATAATTTTTCTGGGAAAAAATTCGGTCCGCAATAGCTTCTTCAATAGTTAAAATTCCATGGGGAGGATTTTCTCTGAAAAAGATCTTCTCTAGAATTTGACCTGTAATAGAGTATGGTAAATTAGACACAACTTTATTATATTCTGGGAGATCGAATTGCAGAATATCACTATTAATTATTGTTAAATTATTATAATTAGAAAATTTATTTCTTAAAAATTTAAAAAGTCGAGAGTCAATTTCAATAGCATATACTTTTTTCGCACTTTCAACTAGTTTCTCTGTGAGAGCTCCTAATCCAGGACCTATTTCTAAAATAATATCATTTTGGGAAACACGTGCTTGATTAATAATAGTATCTCGAGTATTATTGTCAATCAGAAAATTTTGACCTAAGCGTTTTGTAGGTTCTATATTTAGGTTTTTTAAAATAAGCTGAACATCTTTTCTATTCATATTTAGTGGATTACTCATATTTTTGAGTTTTTGAGAAGAGATAATATTTAATGCCCTCTCGCTGAAGTTCTTTAATTATTCTAAGTGCAATTTGTTTTGCGGGATGTGAAAGACTGGTACGGTCTGAGATGTCTGAAAATGTAACGAATTTTTGTCGTTGTCTTTCTTCAATTATTTCCCACATATGTTTCTTCCCAATGCCCGGTAATAATTTGAGTGCATGCATTCTCGGTGTTATAGATGTTGAATTATTGAAGAAATTAATAAAATCATCCTCATAATTCATTATCTCTTTTTCTAAAATGGGTTGGATTAATGCTTTAGAAGTATTTGTTAACTCTTCATAATCAATTTTTTTTATTACATCTCTTAATTTATTTTCTCTAATAAATTCTTCATAAGTCTTTTTTTCTTCAGGTTTTAAAACAAGATTAGGGGATTTATTAATTTTTACTTCATAAAGAACGAAATCGGGAAAAGTAAGGACTTGAGCTAAAGGAGTCTTTGTCCAACTGGGTTTATCTTCTTCTGGATGTCCATGCAATAGCACATCCAAAATGATAAGTTCTCGAGATTTTTTTATAAATTGCTTTTTCTTTCTCGAGCCCTTCTTTTGAAAGTCTCTTCTGCGAGGTTGCCTTCCGTATTGATCTCTTCTTTCCATTATACCTACCAGTTTTCTTCTTTCTTACTTTTCCACTTACCATAATGATTTTTTTTATTGAAAATATCCCTTTATTAACAAATTCAGTACAGGATTGCTCATTAAAATTAAAAACAATATAGCTTTATAAAGTCTTCGATGTTTTATTCTTACTTGAGGCAAAAACTAAAGCATTAATTTTTATTTATGATGTTTTTAAATCTTTAATTTGATATATAATTTCATGAAGCTGCTCCTCAGTTAAAGATTTGCCAGTATAACTTTTTTCAAGAATTATTCGTAATTCCGGAACAGTTTGGGGATCAACATTTACAATATTAATAGCATAAACTTCTTCTATTTCATAAGTATCTATAAGAAATTTTTTAATTTTCTTAGCATCTTTATCGCTCATTTTAGCAAATTGATTAACATAGTTATAGGTTATATCTTGAAAGTGAGACATCCCCTCTTCATCAATTTCCATCACTCGTTCCTTTACAGTTTCCATTATCTTTTTTACTTCTGGTATAGAAACTGTTTTTTCGCTAATTTTTCTTCCAGACATTAGAATCACTTAATTTTTTTATATATCAACTTTAATTTTTAATAGAAATAGGATTTAACCTTAAGTGTTCTCTTCCGATAATTAAAACTTTTGTAGAATTACCTAACTTCAATTCAACTTCATAACATCGGCCTCTTACTCCAACAATAACTCCAGTTTTGCCATGATATCTTCTATGGGGCATTCCGCGTTTATGTTGCGACGGGTCAGTAATAATATCAACTTTATCGTTAATATTATAGTCCTCTAAATATTTTTCGATTGAACCTAAGCCTCTTGCTCGACAGTTCTTTCTATGCCTTTTGCGAGTTTTATTTCTGTAACCTTTATGCAGGGTCACGTGTACCAGCTTTTGAGTTAATTATTATAATTTTAAATCGCGTAATTTAGTAGAATTATGAAGTATAATTTATTTATTTTTTGGTTTTATTCGATTTGAATTATTCTCAATCATTTAATCTATTCTTTTATGTCGATAACATCTAATTCTTTACAAATCAATTTACTACCAAAAACTTCAGAAAAAGATGGTGTAGTGCGACCCTCATCCCCACTTATTAATTCTTTTATATATGTTCCTCCTTGAGTTTTAACAGTGAATTTAAATAAGTTTGGTGATAGATATTCACTCTCTATTTTATAAACAAATTTTTCTCTTATTAAATCAGCACGTCGATGAGACACTCTAAAAGGAGTTCTTTGATATATTTTATTATTTTCAATTAAATTTCTTAATGATTTTAATTTATTTTCAAATGACTTTTTATCAATAGACTCTTCAGCCTCTACTAATGCCAAATATACTTTTTTGGTACACTCTGCTTTTTTTTTTAGACTAATAACCTCTTTTTTGTTGCTATATCTTAAATCTGAAATTTTTACTTTTCCATATTGTTTTTTGTTAACTTGCTCAGTAATATAATCAAGATCTAAATCTCTTTTTTTAGGTTCTTTTAATTCAAGTATAAATGGTCTACCATTTCCTAACATTCTTACATCTATATCTTCCCTTCCAGCACCATGAAATTTGGATCCCGTTGCTTTTGACATTTCAATAAATAAAGGATTAATTAATTGCTCAACACTAGTATCATACTGAGTGCCTGAATAATTACAATTATCACAACCTTTCCCTTGACATTTTCTACAAGGCCATTTGGTTTGAGGAATACCTCGTATTAATTTATTATATTTCCCAGATATAAAAAGGGATCTTACTAATAATTGAACTTCAAATTCAGCATAATCTAAAGAAAATATGAAAAGAATATCTGGATATTCAAATTCTGGAGGTTTATTTAATACGCTTGATAAGAGTTTTCCAATTTCCCGATTGAAATGATTTTTAAATGACTCAGATTCCAATAAATTGAATTCTGCTTTGAATTTATCTTCATAATTTATTATTTTAGAGTTTAACCTTGTCCCACATAAAAAAGTATTATACTCATAATTTTTTGTTAAATTAATTGCTGTATCAACATATTTTTGTAAATTTAGAAAAATATCGTGGCATAAATAGCATTTTTTAGTAGTTTTAGTTTCATTATATTCAAAACCTTCTTTTTCTAAAACTTTTTGAGCAGGTGAAAAATTTGCATTCTCCGCAAGAATTTTTAAGTTTTGATGGGCAATGTGCTCATTATTTTTATCAGTAAGTAAAATTCTGTGATTTTCTAAAGTTAATGAAAGAAGTAATGAAGAACCTCTTTCAAAATTAGTAGTATCTGTTCCTAAGAGAGCGAACATTCTTCCGAGACAATATGAACAAATAAAATATCTATGATATATTTCTAAAACTTTGTCTAAGATATTCATTTTCTAATTCTCTTTTTAATATTTAAAATTAAATTGTTCAAATTTTTTTATATTTTAACTTTAATTTTTTGATTTTGGAGATTTATAGAGGAGGGGACTATTAAAAAGATTTTAAAATTAAAATTTATTCTTTTCTATAATATAATTAATTATCTTAGATTAAGATATTAAAAATTGAAATAAAATCTGATTTAATTTTAAATAGTAAGAAAGTGTTAATAATATGGCAGGAAACAAGAAAACAGGTGAAAGATTAACCGGTTGGGTAAAATGGTTTGATGCTAGAAAGGGATATGGATTTATTACTGTGGAAGACCATGAAGATATATTTGTTCACTTTTCTAATATTGAAATGGATGGTTTTAAAAAATTAGAAATTGGAGATTTTGTAGAATTTAAATTAAAGAATGATTCAAAAAATGGAAATGGTCCAGAGGCTTTAAAAGTTAAAATTCTTGCTAAAGATCGTCGCTATTAGACTTTTTAAAATTAGATTTTTTTTAGCTCTTTTTTAATTAACTTTATTTTATTTATAATATACGAGAAAAAATGATTTATCAGAATTAGTTGAAAATATTTAAGTAATTAATTATTCATCTTCTTCCCATCCAAGATCTTTTAAAACCGAATCTAAGGCTTCTGATTCTTCTTCTAACACAAATTCAGTATCATATTCCGTAGCAGTTGACTCAAAATCGGGAGGCTTAAGGTCATCAAACGAGGGAATTTGATCAGTCTTGGGAAATTCCGCAGCTTGACTTAAATCTGAAGTTTTAGGGTATGATTCACTGACTTGAGCAGGTGTTTCTTGAGAGGATTGATCTTCAATTTCCATTGGAGTGTAGTCTTCGAGTGGAATGGGAGGGACCTCATCCTCATATAGTTTAAATTGTGTTTCATCCTCTCTTTGGACTTCTCTAATCACTTCTTCTGGAATAGTAACCATCTCATCATCTTTGGAAATTCCAATCGCCATTGTTTTTGGAATTGAGACAATATTATTTGTTTCTAGATCTTCAAAATCTTCCACCCCCATTGCCTCTTTTTCTTCTTTATCCCAGTCATCTAAGAATCCAAGCAACTCATCCATCGCTTGTCTATCTTGTTCAATAGAAGGTATTACTATTTGAGCTGCTTCAGTTTCTTCTTTTTGTTTTTTTATCTTCTCCAATTCTTCTTCTTGTAAGGAAAGTGCCATTTCACTAATTTCACCTCCAGAAATTAATATATTTAATTTTTTCACTAACTCTCTTAAATATCCTAAGTAATACCCGATACGATATACAGTTTTCAAACCACCGAAGACTATATACTCATCATTCACAGCCATCAAAATTGAATATCCGCTTTTATTATGTAAAACAATTTCTTTCAAATCACCATGATTTGTCGCTTCTGCAAGTCTTAAACCTAAGTCTATTAATGCGGTGCTTGATGCTGAGGTTGCATCAGCATCCAATTCTGCAGAATTTGCTGAGGCTACTTTCATGCCTACTCTTGATATCACTGAAAGGTTATCCAAGTCAGTTTTTGCTTCTTCTGCTTTTAAAATATTCATCATATTTAATCGAATATCATCCGCGAGATCTGACATTTTTCCTTACTTCATTCTTTATATTTATGTTAAAATATATTCGAAATATACATTAATTACTCTAAGTATAATGTAAAAAAATATCCTAATATATTTTATTATCGATTTTATTTTTACTCTTTTAAAAACTTAATTATACTCATTTGAGCTGTAGGGGGCTTAAACGACTTTTTAAATGAATGTCCAGACAAATTTTCAATTATTTTTTCAATCTTTTCCACAACAACTTCAGGAGTCATTTGATCTGTATCAATCGTATATACTTTATTTTTAATGCCTTCTGTGGATAAAAACTGGTTATAATAGGAAAGAATAGTTAATAGATATTTTTTCTCAGTTTCATTCCATTCCCTCCTGATTTTTTCTAAAGAGCCTCTTTGAATAATTCTTTTTAAAATCGTGTCTGGTTTAGCAGTCAAATAAATGATATAATCTTCTTTCCATTCAATTGAGTTATATGTATCGAGAATTAATTGATAATCTTTTTCTTTTAAATTCAAACTTTTTGAATAGATTAAAACACATATGGGAGTGCGATCCAATATTATTATTCTTCCATTGTATTTTTCATCAAAATTCAAAAGACTTTTATTTCTCCTCATTAATTGTTGGAGAAAATGAAGTTCGCTTCTAAAAGCAGTTTGTTTATTAGAAGAACCAAAAGGAAATGGGGGAATTTTTTTATATCTCTCTGGAAAGAATTTAAATTTGTTGTTATCTTCCAAATTTTTCTTTAATTTATTATAAATCGTTGATTTTCCAACACCATGAGCCCCAGCTATAGAAATAACGATATTATCCCTACTCCCCTTATTTCTATAAAAAGTCTTACTCAACGCTCAGTTCTCCAAATGTTATAAATTATGTCGTATAAATTAGAATTGCCAATGGTATTAATAATACTTAGAGATAGTTTATTTTTCTAATTATTAAATTTATATATTTATTACAAAACATGAGATTTTGCATAAAAAGAATTACAAATAAAGAATCATAATAATTAGAACGATATTATAAAAGACACTGGCAATAATTGTATTATAAATATTTCCATTTATTTCATAAAGAAAACCAAGAAACATAAAAATCAAAAAATTTGAAACTATGAAAAAGATTCCTATCGGAAAGGAAAATAATAAATAAATTAGAGAATAAGCCAACGCAACAATTAAAATAGTTATAATTCTCCCTTTGCTTTTCTCAGCTCCAAATCTTTCCTTTAAAGTGTTATGTAATACTCCTCTAAATAATATCTCTACAGAAATCGAAGTTATGATTAATTCAAATAGCAATACTAACACCCAGATCCCACCACTACGAATAGCGTTGCTTTCCATATCCAAGTATTCTTGAATATCAAAAAAATCCAATCCTAATTCAAAGAATATGGCATTTATGAAATTAGAGAATATATTTATAACAATTAAACCAAGGCATCCTAATAAACCTATAATAAAGGCAGACAGTATTTTCTTTTTATCAGATGGAAAGCCCAATTTTTTAAAAGAATGTTTTTTAGTACTAATATACCATAACGGAAAGACTCCGAGTAACATTCCTGGAATTTGACTTAAAAGAATTAAGTTAAAAGGAATTTCGGTTGTTGATGTTTCATTATCAAGCCCTAATTGAGACCATGCGAACATGATTAAAAAAAAATAAACAGTAATGATATAGACTAATAAACTTGTAGTAAAAACATGGAGTCCTTCTTTTAAGTTCCAAGCATCCTTTTTAAGAACATAGCTAATTTCTGGTTCAAGTTTCTCACGCGTAAAAACGAATCCCGTTTTAGCAGTTCTTATTTTTAGAGATTCTGGAATTGGTTCCAATAAGGTATTACAAATAGGACATTGTTCTAACACGGTAGACGTGATTATAGAACCACAGCTAGGACATTTCCTCGAAATTCCTGCTGTTTTAGTTGATATTTTTTCTGATTCGTGTTCATGAGGGATTGTTCTTTTTGTTTCTTTTATCTCTATAACTAATTTTCCGCAATTTGGACAATATACTTGCCCTTTTCCCACATTAGCTCCACAATATACACAATATTTAACTAGATTATCGTTTTTTTCAGACATGGCTTGTTAAAAATTAAGGTAATATCAATAAAAATAGTTTATGATAAATAATTAGTACAATTTTTATTTTATTTATTATGTGAATTTTAGATTATATAGTTTATGTATGTATTTTATTTGATGCACAGATACTCCTTATTCTAATTCTTTATTGAGATTTTTTCGATGTTTAATATTATTTTTTGTAATAGCATAAAGTTCCATTAATAATAGACCATGATAGTAGGAAATAGAATCAAAATTTGAATCTCCATCTTCCCTACCAGCATAAATTAAAGCCATTTGAGCATTTAGAGCTGCTTTTAATAAAAGTTCTAATCCATTGTATATTAAATTAGGACTCCATGTCCCATTCTGAGGATTTGCCCACCATGTAGGGCAGGAATGAAGTCCCCTGTCATAAAACCATCTAGCGGTGTTATAATAATTTTCTATTTCCCATTTTTTTGTTAAATCCAAAGAATCAGCTAAATCTATTAATTCATTTAAACTTTTGACAATTTTCCAGTAATATTTATGAATATTATTATCAGGATGTTTCCATAATGGATATGGGATCTGATCTAAGATATCCTGATAGGAAGTGCTCCAGCTTGATTCTTTTGGTATAATCTCCTTTTTAGCAACTGGGAAGTATTGATCTAAATCAGAGATGAAAATTGTTTCAATCCCCTCTTTTTCTGTAAGCAATTCTAAGGTTTTACCTAAAAACATTTTCTCATAGTTCTTAATGTGATGCCCAAAAGTTTCACCATCCATTGCTGTTAATATATATGTATTATTTTTGTAATCTTGTTTTTTATCTTTATATTTTATCTTTATATCTTTGATAAATTCTTGAGCTGTGATTTTCTTAAAAGATATTTTATTACTAAGTATATCATCTCGAAAATATAATTGGAGTCCATTTGGAGCCCTATAAATTTTATTATATGGCCAATCAACTCCCTTTTCTTCTACTGGACAAGCGATTCCACTTTGTAAAATCCATTTATATCCAAGTTCACGTACAATTCTTGTAATTTCAGAAGAGACTGCTAATTCAGGTGGAAAGAAACCCTTTTTTTCCCAGATGTTCCCAAATTCTTTTCTATTTATTTCTTCATTCATTTGAATTTGATGATAAATTTCCTTATTAGGAATTAATGGGAGAATTGGGTGAAATTTAGCCGTACCCACTATTTCAATTTTGCTTTCGGAAACTAGATTTTTTAGTTGTTCCATTGTATCGCCTAAATCGATTTCATACAACATCTCAATAAGCACTCCGTTAATATTCAAGGTAAATTTCGGATTATCATGTTGTTCAAGAACGGAAAATAAGGGTTTATAACAGTCCTTATTTATTTCCCGCAAAATTTTAATATCTTGAGTTGGAGGTTGATAAATATGAAGTAAAGGGGCCCAATATGTTGTCATAATAAAATTGGCTATTAAAAATTAGCTATGATACTTTTTATTAAATATTATTATCTTTTATAGTCAAATCATGAATTTAATTTTATTGAAAATTTAAGAAAATCAATTAAGTCTCAACAAGTAATTATTTATACTACATTAGATCTATTTTTAATATATTCTATTAATGCTAAAGAGATCTAAAAATATGAATAATGAAGATATTTGCCTTATGCCTGCCGCCCAGATAGTTAAAGCAATTAAAACCCAGGAACTCACTTCTTTAGAAATAACTGAAACAATTATAGAAAGAATTGAAAAGATTAATCCTATAATTAATGCATATTGTACTCCCACTTTTGATTTAGCTAGAGAAATGGCAAAAAAGGCCGATGATAGCGTTAAAAAAGGTGAGAAATTAGGCTCCTTACATGGTGTACCGACTTCAGTTAAGGATTTGAATTTAACTAAAGGAATCCGAACAACATTTGGAAGTAAAATCTTTGAAAATCTTATTCCCGAAGAGGATGGGCTTTGTGTGACTAGATTGAAAGAAGCAGGTGTCGTAATCTTAGGAAAAACTAATACGCCTGAGTTTGGGTATGCTGGTATTACGGATAATAAAATTTTTGGACCAACTAAAAATCCTTGGAACTTAAATAGAACTCCCGGAGGATCAAGTGGTGGCGCTGCAGCTGCAGTGGCAAGTGGAATTAGTCCATTAGCATTAGGTGGAGATGGAGGGGGTAGTATAAGGCATCCTGCGAGTTTTTGTGGAGTATATGGGATTAAACCTCAATATGGCCGAGTTCCAGATTATCCAAAAACTGGTGTGTCATTTTATTTCACACAAAAAGGTCCTATAGTTAGATATGTCGAAGATGCTGCTCTAATGCTTGATGTTTTAAAAGGTCCATATTATTTGGACCGAACTTGCTTACCAAAGCAAGATATTAGCTATTTTATTAAAATTAGAGAAAAACCAGATAAACTCAAAATAGCTTATACTTTAAATCTTGGGTATGCAAAAATAATTGATGCCGATGTTGAGAAAAATGTTATTAATGCTGTTCAAAAATTCGAAGGATTAGGATGGTCTGTAGAACCTATAAGACTCAAAATCAGAAGCCCTTTTTTAGCGTTTACTACACTATATACCGCGAGTTTTGCTTATAATTATAAACCTTATCTAGAAGAATGGAGAGAAAAAATGGACCCCGATTTCCTTAAACTGATTAATGCTGGAATGACTTATTCTGGTTTAAGCATTATGAAAGCCATGGATATACGTATTAAATTTTACGAAAAAATTAATAAATTATTTAGCGCGTATGATATCTTAATAACACCTACCGTAGCAATCCCTGCATTTGAGTTAGGAATGATGTTCCCTCCTGAAATAAATGGAGAGGGAGTAGGACCTACTTCATGGATGCCTTTTACCTTTCCATTTAATATGACAGGGAATCCCGCAGCATCAATCCCATGTGGATGGTCAAAAGATGGTTTACCAATAGGGATGCAAATTATAGGACCACAATTTGACGAATTAACCGTATTACAAGTTTCAAAATCTTTTGAAGAAATCGCTCCTTGGCAAGATAAAAAACCCAAATTTATTTAAGTTTTTTCTCAGGTTTACCATTATGATTATAATTATTTTGATTAAGTGCTTTTTCTCGATTTATGCAAGATAAACAATTTCCGCAAGGTTTATCAAAATCATGATAGCAACTCCATGTCAATTCTATAGGCACATTCAGTTTATTTGCTAATTGAATAACATCCCTTTTATCCATAGTGATCAACGGAAAGATAAATTTGGTGAATTTATTATCTTTAGAGTGTTTAGATTGATTAACCACTTTTTCAATTGATTTAAAAAATGATTCATTAGCATCTGAAAATATTTTTGAGTCTGTTGAGATATGTCCTCCAATTATATATTTACATGCAAGAGCTTCAGCAAAATAGGCTGCTATTGAATAGAATATCAGATTTCGTAAAGGAATATATCCTTCAGGAGCATTGACAGCAGACGGTATTGGAAATCCCTCACAACGTAAATCAATTGCATCCTTTAAAAATGATAACGGTAATTCAAGAAGCTTCACTTTACATAAGTCCGTAATTTTTTTAGTCGCAATAATTTCTTTACGTGGTCTATTAGTATAATTTATTGTTATGGCAAATAAGTCATATTGTTGATTTAAAGCCCAAAAAAGAGCAACAGTTGAATCCAATCCTCCAGATAGTAAAATAACTGCTTTTTTCTTATTTGGATTTATTTTTGGAAACATTTTTTCAGTGACTGCAGCTTCTATTGCTTCATCTAATGAAGATAAATTAAATCCTAAAGCTTGAGGGGTTTTAGTATAATCTACCGTTAGGTCACATCTCATCACATCAACCATTTCTTTGCAGATATTCAATTTTAATGGAGCTTCCTCATATGGAATGAATTCCTTTTTAGGAGGTGGAATATTAAATCCTTGATTTATTAACTGTTGATAAATAAAATCTGTCAATTCTATCATATTTGTTATTTTGGGTCCCACAAGTTCATATATTTTATTATTCTCACCAATTCCTTCAGCGGCAGCTAAAAATGCTTGAATAGCGTCTTTTACGTAAATAGGTTGCATTGGAATATCACCATTTCCTGCGATTAATATCATACCGTTAACTATTTGACTTATAATTTCTGGAATTAACTCATCTTTAGGTCCTAGGATATATGACGGACGAAATATAATATAAGGGACTTTTCCATCAATGAGTAATTGTTCAGCAATTTTTTTACTTTTAAAGTAATCATTATTTGCCCATTCATAATTACCATATTTATCCACTCCCAAACCTGATGGATAAATAATTCTTTTAATGTCGGTTTCTAAACATGCTTGAATTATTTTTCTCATTCCATTAACATTAATCGCTTCAAAAACTTCCTTACTCCCACAGACAACATTTGCAAAATGAATTACTGCTTTACAGCCAATAAATGCTTTCTTTAAAGATTCTATCTCAAAATCTTTTACTATAAAAGGTGTCGCTCCAAGTTCATATATGTCCTTAATTACGTCTTCTCGTCGAATTATGGCATTAACAATCCAATTATTTTTGGTTGCTATCTTTATAGTGTGAACTCCTAGATAACCATTAGCTCCAGTGATTGCTAATTTTTTAAGTTTTTTCATGTCTGTCTCTAATCCATTATTTAAAACCAATATATATAGTTTAGGGAAATAATTTAAAAAAATAACAAATTTTCTTATTTTTCTAATCTCTAAAACAGTAATCTTAATTAATTTAATATTCTAAAACACAAAAGTATTAAAAATAAATAGTATTCATATTTAGGTAATTTAGATAGCACTAACACCATCGTCTTATCAATTATGGGATTTAAAGTTATTATTGATACTCCAGAAATAAAATTTAGTGCGTGTCATTTCCTAAAAAGACCTGAAAGATGTTCGAGACTACATGGTCATAATTATTATGTTTCCATTGAACTGAATAGTGATTTAGACGAAGATTTCTTTGTAGAAGATTTCATTCAACTTAAAAAGAACCTAAAATCAATCATAAAACAAATGGATCATTATGTGTTAATACCAAAAAATGCCTCAGACCTACATATAATCGAAAATAGAGAGGCGGTTGAAGTTAAAACTGCTAATAAAAGATATGTTTTTCCTCGTCAAGATGTAGTATTTCTTCCTATCCGTGCTACTACAACTGAATTACTAGCAAAATATATTCATGATAAATTAAAAGAGATATATGATAATAAGAAGATTATAATAAGATTAAAAGAAAGTGATACTACAAGTGCTGTGTATGAAGAGTAAAAAGTTGTAAAATAAAGAAGATATTTTTTTTCTTTAAAGAGAATTTTGCTCTTCAATAATATTCTTGTCTATAACTGTACCGCAATTGTTATGTCTGGTTATGACGATTTCGAGGAAATATGACCCCGGCAAGATAAGAAATCCAAATTTGATTGATCTCCTTTTTAAGTTTTGGGCTTAGCTGCTAGTGTTTTTTATTTCTCTAATATCGTCTCTTTAATCGCAGTCCCAAAATGAGTTGCACCAGGCCCAATATGAACTAACACTTCATCTCCAACCTTAATATCAACTACAGATTTAGCTTTGCCACTAGGATCTACTAACCTTATTGTTTCAGCGTTTTGGCAGATACAGCTTATGGGAATTTTCTTATCTCCTTTCATTGCCTCTAACTCGAATCTTAACATTGGTCGAGTCTCTATTTTTACCCGTCCTACAGACACTATTCGAGCTTCACCTTTATAATTTACAGCTAAAACCCGCTTACCTCCTTTTAATTCGCTTAGATAATTTGTATGGTAAACTTTTTGTGGATCATCATCAGGAACCAAAACATAGGCTGATACATCACCCGAGTTGACACGAAATGGTCTTGAGGCAACAAATTGGGTTTCAAATGTTTCAGAATGAATTAAACAAAAACCAGCGGCTGTTGAGCCAACAAGAAAACCTTCTCCAATATGAAGCAATGATGTGGTATCTATACATACTCTCTCGCTTTCAGGAATACTTTGAATACTAAATATCTTCGCTTTTGTTAATTCAATATGAAATCCGGTATAGAGAAGTTTCTTTATTTCCACAATATCATTTGCGTCAGTCGGAGCCATTAAAATTCCATCAACTCCAATTTCTAGTGTTTTTAACATTAACTCTGCGTCTTTCACATCATCGACTTCAGCTATTAAGTCAGTTTCATTTGAATGCATTTCTGCTATAAGGTTTTCAAAAGGAATGATTTTCCAATCATTCGCGGAAACAATGATGAAATCGACATATCCCATTTTAGAAAGTTCTACAATTTCTTGTTCATCTGTCTTTGTTTTTAATTCCTTATAGAACCCTATGTTGCTTTGACCCTTTCTTTTTTCTATTTCTTCAAATAATTTTGCTTTATTCTCATATATCTTAAATTTCGGATTTAATTCTAAATTTTTAGAATAGATCTCTACACGCTCAACTTTTTCAAGCTCGGGATAAGTTTCCTTGGAAACCATAAAATTAAGAATATCTTTGTTAAAAGCTTCTTGTATTAATTCCTTAAAATCACTGGTTTTTTGCTCGAAATTTAAAATAATTCTTTTCATTGCATATCAAGCTCTATAGTGTTAACTTTGATAATTTATATTTATTATAAGAATATTAAATATAATACTCTTTTCAAGAAACTAGTGAACTAAAAAATATTTGAATCAAAAACTTGTTAAAAAATTGAAGATTTTTCATTGTAAATCATAAAGAAAAGATCTTAAAATGGATGATATCAAAGATTCGCTTATCAAACGGATTCCGTTTTACCGTACTCTCGGATTCAGGCTCATCGAGATAAAAGACGGGTATGCTCATTTTGAAATGGATATAAGAGAAGAGTTTACTCAGAATGGAATGATTCATGGGGGAGTTCTTGCTTCAATGATCGATTCTACCTGTGCATGCGCGGCATTTTCCCTTATTTACCCTAAGGGATGGGTAACCACAATAGACCTTCAAGTATCATATCTTAAACCTGTGGCAAAAGGAACCCTGACTGCTAAAGCAGAATGCCTAAGAAGTGGGAAAAATATTTCTTTCTGTGAATCAAAAATTTACAATGAACTGGGAGAATTAATCTGTATTGGAACATCTCAGCTACTTCGAGTGACTCCTCATGCAAAATAAAATTATAATTCGTATCTACTTTTATATTTCTGAAAAATAACAAATCCTTGAGATTACAATTGAATTTCGTAGTTATTGGTCTATGAAAGTTTTTTTTATAAAAAACTTTTTAGTCTCCTTAGTCAAATTGTAAAATATCGAAACAAATTTTTAAATTAGTATTAGCTTTAATTTAATATAAAAAGTACTTAAAAAAAGTTTTTAAAATTTGAATCTAAAAACCAGAAAGTAGAGGAGATCAAAAATATGGCACCAATTGGTAAGAAACTCTTTCCTAGGAAAGCTCAAGAAAAAGATAAGCTAGTTACTCAAGTGAAGAGATATACTCGTCAATTAGGAATTCGCTCTAAAAACTATCAAAAAAGAGCTGAAGTAAGTAGAAAAAATGCTAAGATTGCTTTACAAAGAGGGGAAAGAGAACGTGCTAAGAGTTATTTAGTTCAATATAAACAATATCAAATGAAAGTTGATAGAACGAATAATATTCGAGCAAAATTCGATAGACAGATAGAAGCCTTAGAAGAAGGAGCCGCAATTGCACAATCTGGGAGTTTTATGGCAAAAATGCGAGATGAATTAAAAACTATTGCTACTAAAGCGTCGCCTGAGGCGATTGCCGAAATTTCAGAAGATTCTGAAATGTATGTTTCTGAAATTGAAGAGGCTGGAGATATTCTCGCTGGTGATCTAGAGATTGACCTCGGAATCGATGTTTCAGATATGCTTGACCAACTTGAAACTGAAATGCTCTTAGATGCAAGTGGATCAATGCCAACTGTACCCGAGGGGGAATTTCCAGAATATATTTCAGATATAGAACTTGAATCTGAAGAGGAAGAAACAAAATCAAAAGCAAAACTTCAAGAAGAAATAGAAAAATTGAAAAAGGAATTAAGTGAGTAATTTTTTTTGAAAAATTTACCTTCTTTTTAGTGATTTTTTAGAAATTTTCTTAGTATATAGCTTATTTAAGTTCTTTTGCTGCTAAAACCATATTTTTAAGTTTTCTAATAGCTATTTGATAGGCAAATTCTTCGCTTTCAAAAGTTTTTTTCAAGGCTCCAAACCCACAATCGCTTTTTATGACTAAATTCTCTTTTCCATAAAGTTCGATCCCTTTCTCAATAAAATTTTTCAAAAAGCCGATGTCCTCAACATAATCATCTATATCAGCATCTTTTTTAGGAGATACATTCGTTTGAACAGTGCCCATAGCTAAATATTTATCATGTTCTTCTAAATGTTTTTTTTCAAATATTTTAAAATTTACTTCACTCGTGCGGAATTCATGATCCATGATTTTTACATCGGTTTGTAAAAGAATATCACGTAAATTGGGGCTTATTCTCCCACAGACATGAATAGATGGCATACCTTTTATTCCTGATAAAACCTTATTTAAGGTCTGAATAATAAAATCCTCTGTATGAAAGAATATTTTTCTCCCAACTAACAAACCCAATATAGGCTCATCCATCGAGATGATATTAATTCCCATATCGTTATAAGCTCTGCCAATTTCTTTCATAATCTCAGCAAATTTATCTACAATCCAACTTAACATAATTGCCCGATGTTCATTAAATATTTTCAATTCTATTCCTTTGGAAAGCTTTTCACGCAAGAAAACCTCACTTGCCAATGTAAAAGGCCCCGTCAAACATGCTTTAGTACCTTTAATACGGCTTTTAAGCTCGGGGTGTTCATTCAAAAATTTCACTATAAATTCACCATATTCTAACGCAACTGGTTTAGCAGGAATTTTAAAATCATCTGCTAAGTAGAACACTTCAGGTTTAGTCTCTTCTAATGGTTCAATAACTTTGGATAACGGAGAGAGAAATTGAGGATTCATAGGTTTCAGCTGTGGGTAGCATGGAAAATCTATGCCAATTTCAATCAATTCCTTAAACGCTCTATTCATATTTTCCTCAGTATCACTGAGAGGCATGGAGCCAACACATGTCGTAAACAGCCCTTCTTTTTCCATATCTTAAAGTAATATTGATGAAATTATAAAGATTATTGAAAGTTGGAAAAGAATAACACAATTTAAAAAGTATATTTTTGTTTACTATAATTTCTTCTTCGAAACAACTCATCATCTAGTTTATCTTGCAAACTTTCAATTTTTTTTTCGATTGAATAAAGGTCTTTCTGCAATTTTTTAAAGGTTCGAAAATAATCGACCTCAGAAATAACTCCGCTTTCAAATTTGGTCTCTAGTTCTTTCAGAGTTTTCTTGAGACTATATTGTTCTTGTTTTAATTTAATCATGCTATCCTGATCTTCATTAAAGTCTTTTTTCATATTATTTGGATTTTGTAATGAAGGATCGTTAGGATCAAAAAATTCAGATAAATGATTTTTTTGAAAATCTTGAAAGGAATAATTATTGTAAGAACTGCGAGGGTCGTTGCCATAAGATTGATCTGAACTGATTCGGGCACCAAATTGGTTAAATGCATCAGATTTCATTTGATTGGGATAGGAAGGGGGTACTTCTTGGTCAAATTTATGCATTTTTTCCAATTTTTTCATAAGAATACTTTTTTCATCAAAGTCAAATCTATTATCATAAGCAAAAGGTCTTTGATATGGTTGGTGGTGATTAAAATCAAACTCATTATGAGGATGATAATTTTGGAATCTATGGGGTTGGGTATTATTTTGGGGATAAAAATTACTTTTTTCAAATTCAAATGGTACTGAAGATCTCATCTGGTTATAATAATAATTTTCAGGATTTTGAAACTGGGAAGAAGGATATAAAGGTTTTCGGGGCCAAACAAGTGGAGGATCTTGATTATGATAAAAAGGATATTGAGACTTGTAATAATGGGAATTTATTGTGTTTTCATTATGAGTTTCTAACTCGTTTTTTTGTTTACGGTTTAATTTTTTATTATATTTAATCTTTAAAGTAAAGAAAGAATTTATGCCTTCTTCTATATATCTCATTAAATCGTTTAGGTCAATGTCAATTTCATGAAGATTATTGGCTATTTCGTAATTATATAAATCATTTTCCTGAAAAGATCTAGCTAAAATGATGTAATCAATTACCTTAGTAATGATATTTGAGGGAAGCGAAAATTCATATTTGCCGTAATCGAATTGAATAAATAATTTTTTAAACAGTTTTCCTTTATCAGCAATGTTTATTAGATCATTTATAGGAGCTTTGAAAATTAATTCCTGCTTTTTTTTCATCATACCATATTCATGGACAAAAGATAAATCAAAATTCGTAATAAACAGAAGTCCCTTATTTTTTTTTATGAACTTATTCTGATTATTCATTCCATTTATTAGAGTTGTCTTCACAGCATACACCGGTTTTTCATCTTCTGCTAAATTAAGAAACCTTTTGTATGGTAGAAATAACTTTTTTATCTTTTCTATAAATTTGAGGTTTTTTTGAAACCCATCCAGTTTTTCATAAATTTCCTTATTATTATCTTCTATGAACTTTTTTATTGATTCATGACTCCGGCATACATTATCTAATATGTTTTCTATGATTCTAATATTCGAATTAGGTTGATTATAGATTTCAAAAAAGAACTCTTTATTTAAGGCTAAATGGCGAAAGTGAGTATTTATTTTTTCTAACAATGTATCTTTTATGTGGATGATTTGTTTAAAAAGAACTAGAAGTTCTGACTCCATTTTTGGATAATGAAAACACTTTATTGGAGGGCTTCTTGCGACTTTAATTTTATGCCTTAAAATATATAATTCATTGATTATATCGCGTAGGGGCTTAGTAAAGGAGCGAGTATCTTTAATTATATCTAAGAATTTCTGTTCTAACTCCTCTTTTTTTTCATATATATTTAAAATTTTATGAGAATGACATTTTGGACAGGATTTTAAGTGTTGGGTTACTTTATTTATATTCTCTGTACCGCAATCTTTACATACTTTTTTTCCATTGGAATCAAAAAATTCAATATTTTTAGAATTGCATTCTTGACATATAAAATAATCCACGGATTCGTCATGTAAACAATCAGAACAACAACTAACGCCACACTCTTCGCAGTAATATGCTAGTTTGACATGCTTTTGACAAAAACGACATAATTGCAAGTCTTTTCCTGACATTTTCAACCTTAATTATATAATAATTAGAAGAATTAAATTTAATTTTAACAAGAATATTAGAAGTGATTGGATAAAAAATGACTATGTTATTGGAATATTATCATTTAAAATGCTAAATAACACGATTTATGATATTTTCTTAAGGATTTTAAAATTGAAATAACAAATCAATTACAAGAATATTAGAATAAATTTTAAATAAATTCTTTATTCTAGTTGAATTTGAATGTATTCTGATTCAATCTTTAATAACTCGTCTAAAATATTTTTCGCTTGCCAATACGTTTCTACTACAGGGTCGGCTAGAAGCGCTTGCAATGCTAAATCTTTTGATTTTTTAAATATAGCTTCCACAATAATCTCTTGAATGGAAATTTGTGTATTTAACAATGCAGCAATACTTTTTGGATATTCACCTATCTTTATCCCTTTTATTCCATCCTTATTGATTATTGCAGGGCATTCTATAATTGAATCCGTAGGTAAATTAGTAATTATATTATCATTAGGAATATTTACGGAAGGTTCTATGTGATTTGAGTCTGTTATTATCCCTTCAATGATTGGAATTGCGCTTTCCTCATCGGGCTTTACAAGCCTAGCCCCTTTTCCTTTCTCAATTAAAACTTTAGTTTTTTCAAATCCAATCAACAAAAGTTTTTCATATTGTCTCCAAAAACGTCGTACAGCAGGAATATCCGCGTACTCCCAAGCCACAAGGATGATGAATCTTATCCAATAGAAAGCGTAAAAGGAGCAAAAACAATTTTATTTTACAATTTTTATCTTAGTACCAAGCGCCTGTCCTGGAAGACCAGCTTTTTTGAATATAGCTCGTACAGCACCGTTATTCCCATGAGCACGGCTAATAATACCCTTCAATTCTTTGCCTGTAGGGCTTATCCAAACAACAGTTCTCCCAATCATTTTATTTGCTTCCTTTCTTGTTTTTATATTTGGGAAGACAATAATACATTGTTTCAGATGAACTGTGTGACGACCTCGTCGATAATTTGCTATAACTCCTTCCATTCCAAGGACATTTAATTTAGTAGATGACATGAGAGAAAATCTAGGAAAAAAAGTTATTATATCATATAAGTAATGAAAAAAATATTAAAAAAAATAAAAAATTTTGGATTTTTAGAAATTTTACTTGTTTTCACTTTTTCTAAGTAAAATTTAAACTGAGCAAAAATTTGATTTTAATTTTAAATTTAATTCATTTATTTCGATCTTTGAATCTTTCTTTTATAGATCAGTACTAATGAAATCATCGTTAATACTATAAATATAATGTAATAATTTCCAAAAGGAATAGAACTCTCACCAAAATCGATATCTAATTTATGATCGCCACTTTCCTCTTCGATTGTAGGTGTCCAATGAAACATGTAGATTTGATTATCTTCGCTACCTACTACTAAATAATTTCCATTAGAAGAGATTGCTACAGTAATAATACTTCCTTCTGCCTTATAACTCCATAAAGGGATGTTACTTGAAATAGCAAATAAATATGTCTTATTATCATTACTACCTACGAGTATATGTTTGCCATTAGAAGATATATCAACACTGTTTATTGCATCGCCACATTCATAAGTCCAAACTAGCTCCTCCTTTACTACATCTATAACATAAGTTTTATTATCACTGGAACCAGCAACAATATAGTTTCCATCAGAAGAAATAGCTATTGCTCTCACATCTCCTCCAGTTTCATAACTTAATTGAGGAGTTTTGCTAAATTTATTAAACAAATAGAGCTCATTATTATCACTCCCAGCAACTATATAATACCCATCGGCTGAGATGTCAACTGTTTTAATATCATTATCAGCTTGAAATTCCCACAAAGTATCATTAGAAGTTTTATAAAAAAGATATACCTTATCATTAGCGCATCCAGCAGTTATATATCTGCCATCGTCAGAAATGGCCACGGAATACACAATTGCTCCAGTGCTATAGTTCCACGATGGCGTCGAGGATGAGTTTTTAAGAAATGAAATTTTATCATTACTTCCCGAAATTATATAATTTCCATCATTCGAGATTTTAACAGATAACACATTGTTTCCCATAGAATAATTCCAACGTGGGGTAGAAATTGATTTATTAAATAAGTATACATGATTATCATTAGACCCAGAAACAATATAATTTAGATCAGAAGAAATTGCTACTGAATTAATATCATTACTTGAAGTAGAATTCCACATTGGAGTTTTTGAACTGGAACTAGTATTATTAAATAGATAAGTATTATCATCATCACTTCCAGCTACAATATAGCTTCCATCTGAGGATATTGAAACAGAATTAATATCGTCTCCGGTAGTGAAATTCCAAAGAAGAATAGTGGCCGATCGATGAGGGATCTTTTTATTACGAGTTTCAATGGCTTGTTTATCTGATATGAAATTCTGAGCTAATAAAAAATTAGAAACACCATTACCTAATATAAGCAAAATTAAAATAGGCAACAAAAATTTGAAAGATTTAATTGGCATAAATTTTCTGATTTTTTATTAAGTTTTTGTGTAATTTTAATACCAAATTTATAGTTTTAATTTTTAAATACTTCTTAGTTTTTATTTTTTTCATTTGATAAATTTTAAATAATGTTATTTTGATTAGCTTTCTATGGAATTTATCGATAACCTAAATAAATTATATAGAGAAAAGGAAAATAAATTATATTTAATTCTGCTTATTTATCTTTTAATCGGATATTCAGCGCTAAGAATACTAACATTAATGAATTTAGCATTTATCGGGATTATTATTTATTTTCCGATATTAGGATTCACGAGTTTCTTTTGGTTCCTTTCATTATTTAATAAAAAAATAACAGAATATTCAACTTCAAAAATCATTTTACTGCTATTTCTTGATTGTCTGCTAATGATAATTATGTTGGTTGTAATAGTGGCAATTATAATTATATCAATATTTTCTTATATTTTCTTTACATCTCTTTTTTTGCTATATGGATGTTTTAAAATGAGTAAAGAGATTGATGAGCGTATTTATTATAAACATGGAGCATGGTTTTGGAGGGGTTTAGAATTTTGGGGTGGATTAGTCATATCATTATTCTTTATTTATTTAGCATATTTAGGAACCTTTGAAGCAATGACAATGACTAACGCTCCAGAAATAATAAATATAGCGTATATTGCGATAATCATAGTAATAATCGGACTAGCCATATATGGTTTAATGCAGAGTTTTAATAAAAAATTTAACGCATGGCTTGGAACATACTTTATTCTTATTACTATCTACAGTGCTTATTTAGTAATAAAGGTTTTTTTAGGGTTTACTGATGGAACGGGAGAATCTTCATCAATTTTTACAATAATTGGATTATTAATTTTAGATGTTTTTATTTTATTATACTCAATTAGCTCCATCATAGGGAAACAAGGTGAATTTTTAGCAGAACGGTTCAAACGTTTTAAACAAGAAACGTTAATACTCTGGTTAATTTTCTCCAAAGCAGCTTGGGAATTCGCAGTCTACTTTCCATACGGAACGTTAGGTATTGTTCAGGCTCTGGGAATTTCGGATTATACTCAACTAGGGACGCTTTTAATTACTGTGACTGATATCAGCGTATTAATCATATTTATTATCCTAATTGTGATATTTGGATATATCGGAATACAAGGATATGACGAAGAGAAAATAAGGTTAAAAGCTGGCAAAATTGAGGTATGGTTGGCTAGAAAGTCTGGTGAAAGAACTGAGCATGTTAGACATGTTAGCAAAGTACGAAAAGTTGACAACAAGATATTAGAAAAAATAGATGAATTAGATATTACTGATGCACAAGATAATTCTGATCAAAATTAAATGTGTTAATTTTTGTTAGTTTCGGTATATCTAATTAGATTATAAATTAATCAACTCTTTAGATTTCTCCCATGAGTTTAAGTTGATCGACTTAATTTTATTTTTAAAATCTTCACCCGAAATATTATTTTCATTTAATATAGTCTCATCCACTTTACAAATTATTTCATTTTCTAATGTTTTTAGATTTTTCAAATACATTTTCTTTTCGGATATTATACTCCATCCTTTAAATGATGCTACAGCCGAAGTATGTTTGCACCAGAACCATTCAGGATTTATTTTTGAATAAGGGGCCGGCTCAAGAACTCTTTGATCCTCGATAGGAAATACATAAGGCTTATATACACTTAAACATGGAAGGGTACTGCCTGTAAACCAATGAATTGAATTTTTATCTTTCCTTAAATGAGAAACTTGAGAACTTGTAGACTCAAATCCTCCATGCATACAAATTCCAGCATCATGCTCTCGTAAAAATTCCATCATCAGTTTAGGGGTAATTTTTTTTTTGTTTTCTCTTAGTAATATTGTTGATTTACCCCCTCTAGAATAAGGAGAAGGTTCTTCAGGATGGTAAGAACCTGTAAAAGTTAGGGCAAAGTCAAAATCATTGTCATCTTTGCAATATCCTTGGTCTATGGCATGTTGGATTATACCTTCTCTTCTGAGTTCTCCTTTTCCTCTTATAGAGATCTCATTAGATATTGACCTTACACTTTCTACTCGTTCAGCAATCCACCAATCATCAGCTGTTTCTAAAACATAAGCTTCACTCGTATCTGCGATGATATATGAATTATGATAAATCCAACTGGAATCATTAAAAGCACATCCTCCTCCTTGGTGATATTTTTCTAATAAATCCGTCATTATTGTAAGTGAATTCCTAGCTGTTTTTCCTCGTTCTAATCCTAACCTTAATATATCCATACCTAACAGACCAATACTTCTAATAGGTTCATGAGAATATACAGCTTCATTTCCAATGGCAACACCATGCTCATTCACTCCCATTTCTGCTCCCCACATCCACCAAGGTTGGCTTAAAAGAATTTCAAAAGTTTCATATACTTGTGGAATTGAAATATATGTACAATGTAATTCTTCACTCTTAGCATATTTCCTCCTTGGAATATAGGTTATTAATTGTACTTCATTATGAGGTCTGTCGCTATTCTTTCCAAAAATAACACTGTTATCTTTTGTTGAATTGGATAATGCTACAAACGTATCACACAATTATTCAATCATCTCTTCTGACTTTTTCCATGCTTCTTCATTGATCTCTTTAATTTTATCTATGAACCCCCTATTTGATAAGGAATCTTCTTTCTGAATAACTGCATCAACCCTCTCTATTATATCATTTTCAACGTTTCTAAGCTTTTCATAATAGATATTTCTTTCAGGTTTATTCATTTTAGGTTTTTTAGCGAGATCTTTTACAAAATTATCATGCCGACTCCAAAACCACTCTGGATTTATGTTTGCATATGGCCCCGGTTTTAAAACCTTTTCTTCTCCAATTGGGAAGATATACGGTTTAAATATACCAAGGCAAGGGATGGTACTGCCCGTAAACCAATGAATAGACGGTTTATTTTTTCTCAAATGGGATACTTGGGATCCTACTGATCGATCACTTCGACCATGCATGCATATTCCAACATCATGTTCTCTCAAAAAATTCATCATCATTCCAGGTGTTATGCTACCTTTATTTTGGGCCAGCTGGTTTAATGAACACCCATCTCTACTATCTAATGGAAAAATTTCAGATAAAGGAGAAGAAGAAAATATAATTTTGAAGTTAAAATCATTATCATCTTTACAGTAACCTTTCTCTATTGCATGTTGGATTATGCCTTTTTTTCGAATATCACCCTTTCCCCGAATTGATAAATTATTTGAAATAGAACGATAATCATTGACAATCTCTACAATCCACCATTCTCCAGCTGTTTCTAGAACATAAGCTTCCTTAGGATCTGCGATAATCATAGAATTATGATAGTTTAATCCTTTTTTATTATGAGCCCCTCCTTGTCCATATTTTTCTAATAAGTTAATAATAATCTCTAAGGCATTTTTTGCTGTCTTTCCTCTTTCTAAACCAAGTCTCAATAAATCCATTCCCAGAAGCCCTATTTGTCTAAGTGGCTCTTTAGTAGCGACTGCTTCATTACCGATTGCTACACCATGTTCATTAACTCCCATTTCACACCCATACATCCAATACGGCTGACTCATTAAAATTGCGGCGGTTTCATCTACTTGGGGAATGTTTATATGAGTGCACTGAACTTCTTCTCCCTTTGAATATTTAGTTCGAGGAACATAGGTAATTAATTGAGCTTCAGTACTAAGTCTATCACTATTCTTACCAAAAATTACAGTATTATCTTTTGAAGTTGTTGCTAAACTAACAAAGGTATCACACATAATTCTTATCCATTTTTACTTTATTATTTTATTTTATGAAAATCCTAAATTTCTTTTAATTAAAATTGAAAAAAAATATTACTATTATTTAACTAAGTTTAGTATATTTATTTAGTTTTAGAGATAAATTGAACAATATTGACAGAAGAGAAAGAAAAAGTCTGGATCTTTACATTTGAATACGCGGGTGTTGCCAAAGTTGGTGGTCTTGGCGAAGTTCCTGCTAACCAAGCAAAATATTTAAAAGAAAATTTTGAAGTCACCGTTTTTATTCCCTCTCACGGACAAATTGAGCGATTAAAAGAGTCTACAGAATTAGAGCAACTACCATTTATTTGTAAACAAGAATTTGATATTAAACACCTAGGAATGGCTGAATCAAAAATTATTTGTGAGATTTCCTATTTTAAATGCAAATTAAATGGAATAAATATAATATTATTAGCAGGAGAGAATGCTTTCACTAGCAAATACTTAGATGATACTATTGTATATCATCCTGATACTTTTGATTTGAAAATGCTTTTATTTAGTATTGGAATGAGAGATTATGTAAGAAATTTGATTATTAATCATAAAACAGCTATACCGGATATCATTCATATGCATGATTATCATGTTGTAATACCATTTATATGTATTAAACAAGAATTAATCAAGAATGATTTGGATGTTCCATCAATAATAACTATTCATCTATTAACTTACCCTAAAAAGAAACTAGACTACTTTTATGCGTGTGGAATTGATAAAAGTCCTATCAAGATTCTTTTAAATGAGGGTTTCAAATTATTAACCATTCAAGAAATTTTTAAATTGTGTCAGGAACCTCAAAATGAAACTGCAGAATCTAATCTTCCAACAATAGAAAAGATAGGAGCTGTTATTGCCGATTTGGTTACAACTGTAAGTGAATCTTATTTGCATTCAGATATTATACCTAATCTCGGCAAAGATTTAATTAAATTCAAATCTGATTTTGTTTGGGATGGTTGTGATTGGGATTATGACGAGTCTTATAAAAATATAATTGATAAGCTGGGCAATGAGATTTGTGAAGTACTACAAATTCCAAGTCGGTCTTTAATAACTAGAAATCATATGAAAGATTATTTATTAACTTATAAAATTAGTCATCTAAAACAGAGTCCTTTAGTTAAATCAGAAAAAGTATTAGCCGCGATAAATGAGATTTCTCATAGAGATCCATTTATGAAAAATGGAGGTGTTAAGTCTTTTGATAAAACTGGTCCTTTAATTATAGCAACGGGACGAATATCGCGTCAAAAAGGTTTTGATACAATACTTAAAGCAATTCCGGAAGTGATAAAAGTTATTCCTGAGGCAAAGTTTTTACTGTTAATCCTTCCAACAGAATATAGTTTAAGTGAAATTAAAGAGTATGCTCAATTTGTTAAAATATATCCCAATAATCTACGGATTGTCTTTGGAATCGCAGCAGAAATTTTTCAAATCGCTCATATTGGATCAAATGCATATTGCGCATTATCCCGATGGGAACCTTTTGGTATAATGGCATTAGAAGCAATGGCTTCAAAATTACCTGTGATTGCTACTAAAGTTGGAGGTTTACAGGAGTCAATTATAGATGTTCGAACGGATCCTGAAAACGGAACTGGGATATTGATTGAAAAGGATAATCCAATTCAATTTTCAGAAGCATTAATATCAATTTTTAAATTAGCGGAAATTTCCAATTCTATGAATGACAATCAATATGTTTCAGTAGCAAATAGTATACCTGATAAAGTTATTAAAAATCAAGTCTTATCAGATAAAAATTATTATAATAAGATCAGAGAAAACTGTTATAGGAGAGTTAAAGAGCATTTTAGGTGGCAAATAGTCACGAAAAAGCTGGATGATTTATATAAAAAAGTCATGAAATTACATATTAAAAATTAGCAATGTAGGAATTTTTCATCAGCTAAAATTTAATTCTAATTATTTTACATAATGAAAATTTAACTAGAATTCCAAAATGGATATAAATGTTGAATAATCGCATTCTGCTTATCGGGAACAATTTCTAACTCTTTTCGAATCCATTCAGAGATCCATTTATGTTTATCTTTAAATCGGGAATCCATGAAAATAATTGCACCCTTGTCAACTATTTTTCTTATTGGTCGACCAGACGCTTGATTTGCCCGTTGTACGGCAGGATATAAATAAGCAAAATTCCAGCCCTGTTTATTAAAAACCCTATCATAATATTCTATTTTTGCATTGACCCGAGGAGTTGGTAAATGATATGGAAATCCAGCGATGATTACGGAGTTCATAAAATCTCCGGGATAATCTTCACCCTCAGAATTCCTTCCCCCACATACTCCTAATAAAACAGCGCCATTTTCATGATTACTAGCCATTGATTTAAAATCATTTACTAAAAAAGCATTTTCTGAAGCAGATAATCCAGGTTCTTCAACAAACAATTTTTTATTATTTTTCTGTACTGTGATTTCAAGATCATTTTCAAGCAAACCCTTTAAAATTTTATATGAGGCGCAAAATATGCCGACATTAGCGGGGGTACAATATAAAACCTCATTGATTTTATTTATCATCTTTTTATACATATGAGTATTTCTACTTTCTCTTTTAGTATCTACACCTTCGGTAATAATTGCTTTGATATTTTGCTTTTTAAATGGTGAATCTGCAATAATTCCTTTAAAACCCTTCCCACTTTCATGTAAACCCATTAAATTATTAAAAACATATGGATTAACTGTTCCGGAAAGATTTAAACAGGAATAACAATTTTTCAAAATCGGTATGGCAATTTCCCTGGGATCTAATGCAACTATTTCAATTGCTATATTAGCTTTTTCTTTTAATTTTTGGATATTATAACAAAAAAAATAATTCTCTAATGAATAAACTTTAATCCATTTTAACCAAAATTCTGCTAATGCCCCTACAAAATCTCTCGAAATTTCACCATTGGCTAGTTTTTCCTCGTGGATTGCTATGCTAAACTCGTGTAGATCTTTAATAAAATTTTCAAATTCGTTTAAATCGGCTAAACCAAGCTTTTTATACATTTTTTCTAAAAGAATGTCTGGAACTATTGCCTTTTCCTCTATTTTTAAAACTTCTTTCTTTTTATTAAGGTGATCATATAAGATATTAACGAAACTTTGCATTAAGACAGGGGATTGATACATTTCTAAATCTTTCAAACAAATTCTTAATGAATATGGTGTTATTCTTTCTGAATTAACATCCGTTGCCACATCAATAATATTATGACACTCATCAATTACTAAAATACATTTATCAATTTCGCGCCCTATAAATTTTAAAAAAGACTCTCGTATAAACGGATTAAAAATCCAATTATAATTACAAATAATTACTCTCATTTCTTCTAAAAGGAATTTAGATAAAAAATAAGGACAGATCTTATTATTGTTACAAAAATTAATAAGATCTTCAGCATCAATGGGATTTTCAAAAAGTTTTGGAGCTATTAGTACAGGTTTGTCAAATTCATCCCTTTTTTTCAATAAATTCAAAAAATAAGTGCAATTTCTGTTTTTTCTTAAGTCTCTGCAAACGGCCATTGATTCCCGAGGATTTAATTTCAACGATAATAATGTTTTATTTAGACACATTTCATTTCTTCCCCTTATTGACAATCCATTTATTTTGGCACCCTTTATTTCGTTCAAATTAATAAAATTTGAAATTTTAATTAATTCTTTGATAACTCTTGTATTTTGAGAATGGGTACGGCAAAGATAGACTATTTTCAGATCATTTTCAATAGCAAGGGGAAGAAGACTACTTAAAGCAATAATAGTTTTTCCAGTACCATTTGGGGCGACTAATAAAACAATCTTTTTAGACCTTGCGTTTATTTCAATCTCTTTAATAATATTTTCCTGGGATTCTCTAAATTGCTCGTAAGGAAAGAAATGTAAATAATTCATATTTTTAGGTAATTTTATATTATTTTTTTTTTTACCTTTTATTTCGCTCGATAAATCATTCATATTAAGTTTACTTTTATTAATAGTTATGCTTTTTACTTCTTCTTTTAAATTACCATCTTTATTGTTAAAAAAATTATGGCAAAATTTACAATATAGACCTTTTTTCATAGGATATAAAAGATTTTGACAGTCGGGACAAAATTTCATAGTATTTTACGTTAAATTTGATTATAATATATTAGCTGATTGACCCTTTATAAATTAATAAGGACTATAAAAGTTTAATTATTAAGATTATTTTTAAAAAAAAAAACAGGCAATATGTTAATATGAATAATAGATTCGCTTGTGAAGAATTTGTAAAAAAACTCTCTTTTCCTCTTTTACCAGGTTCAGATGGAGAGATAAAAGCTCAGAAACATATTGAATCCGAACTTAAAGCTCTAAATATTAATCATTATAAAAAGGGATTATTTGTATATACTAGATTTTTTATGAACTTCTTATTAAGAATCTATAGTTTTTTAGTAGGGATACAAATCATTATTTTAATTATTTTGTTATACTTTCAACTTTATTTATTAGTAATTCTTCTTGCTATTGTTTTATTGATCACAGCACTCTATAGTCGAGAGATTAGAAAAAAAATTCAATTTAAATTCACAAAAATCGGGAAAAAAAGAACCTCTGTAAATTATATTGGTAAATTATCATCCGAAAATGTTTGAAGACTTTAATTCATTTTTAAGAGATTTAATTATTCTAATGGATAAAAATTATATCTATAAACCTTAATTTATTTAGATAATTCTATTAAAAAATGAGCATTAAAAATAAGCCACAGTTTAAAGATTTGATTTCTGAAAGTTTTTTGCGAGATTTAGTTCTATTTTCATTCTTGTTCATTCTTGTCATTGCCCAAGACTGGGATAATATACTTTTACTTCTATTTCCTCTTATTACTTTCGTTTTTGCCTTACTTTTTAAAATGATCGATACTATAAGACAAAAAAGCAACACTGACGATAATCTCATTATTTACAATCCTTTAGGATCAGAAAAAGTTTCTTCTCATAGATTAAACTTTAGTGCGCTCATTCAAATTATTTTATTATTCTGGTTTGGGGCAGAATCGCTTTATCATCCCCAGTTAATTGATAATTATTTCATCTATTTCATTTCAATATTTATATTTTTTTACACATTTGGTTTTTATTCAGTGTTTATTGATTTATGGAAATATAGTAAGATAGAGATAAAGTTAGAAAGTGTTGATCCTAAAAATTCTGGAAAAGATCATAATAATTTAGATAATGTGATTTCTTTCCTCAAAATGAAAAGTTTTAAAATAATTTCTATTATTAATTTTTTAGTTTTTATAATTTTGAATATATTAAACATCTTATTTGCTTTGTCATTTTTCGATAATATTATGCCGGGATTTGAATATAGCTTACCAGGGACAGGTTTTGAAAATTCAGAACCAATTAAATTATCATTTATGATCTATGTTTTCATAGCCACACCACCTATTATTAGTATTGCCTTTTTAATCATTAATTATAGGGATATTAATGATTTTAACAGAGAAAAATTAGAAAAAATCTTAAGTTCATTACCTGAATTAACTCAAAACAAAATTTTAGAACACCTTATATTGTTAAATGAAAATTTTAAAAAAAAGCTAAGATTGGAATAAGAATTTATATATTAATAACTATAACTATTAAATTAGATGAGTACAATGTCTCGACAATTGCTGTTTAAGGTAATTGTTGTCGGTGATGGTGGTGTAGGAAAATCGACAATGGTTAAAAGACTAACAACAGGACTATTTATACCTCAAAAAATTACGATAGGGACAGACTTAGCCTCTATCCAAATTGATATGGGAGATAAAGGTTCTGCGAAATTACAAATATGGGATTTTGCTGGAGAGAAGCGATTTCGGTTTTTCTTACCAAATTATGCTCGAGGAGCATTGGGTTGTGTTCTTTGCTATGATATTACCAGATATCATAGTTTCGAGAATTTAATTGAATGGTATAATATTGTGAGAGATAATGCTGCCAATCCTGTGTTTGTATTAGTAGGTTGTAAGTTAGATTTAGCTGATAGAAGAGTTATTGATTTTAACGATGTAAAACAATTTCAAGATAAGTTTAAAATTGATTACTTCTTTGAAACCTCATCTAAATCAGGTGAAAATAATCAACTTATTTTTCAGAAATTAACAGAGGGGATATTGGAAAAAAAAATTACTTAAATTAGGGCAATTAAGTAAAAATCAGAATTCTTATTAATAAAAAAAAGGAAAAAAAAGATGGATATTTGTCAGTCCTCAAGAAGTTCTCTGATTTCTTCAATATTTAGCTTTAAATATTTTGCAGTTACTAAATCTTTACCCATGAGATTTCTGAAATTCTTCTTACGCTTTTTATTAATAAAATTTTTCATTGCACTAAGCTCAGGATTTTCATTTGTCACTTCTATTAGTTTCATCTCTTTTGCAGCGTCAACTACCTGTTGACCAATATCAGTTCTTATAATCAACATTGCTTCTCCTTTAGGAGCACCCATTGGAGAATAAGATATGTCTGAAAATTCTCCTGAAAAATCTGTACAATACTTACATCCCGCCATGCCACCTGAAGAGCATGCATGTGCTATTCTTAATGAAGTTCTTTCAGCTCCCGTATTAAAGTCACTTACAAGAATCTTTGCTAAACCTTGCAAATGACATGGATTTGCAATAATACCTATATCTTTTTTTTTATCCAAATATGCTTTACCAATTCCAGTAATTAATGGTCCAGCATTGTCCATAGAAGCCTTAGGGATTAATGACTTTGCATCTTTTGCGCTATCAACTACTTCGGGGAATGCTACGGGAGGCTTCTTACTTTTAGGTTTTCCTATAACTAAATGTTTAATAATACCCTTCTCAAATGCAGCTGATATAAGGTTGTATAAAATTTCATCTTTATTTTTTGATTTCACTATAATTATGTCCTTATAAACCCCAATTGCTAAATCAGTACGAGTTTGGCCAAATAAGGCCTGTTCAATTTCTCTCACTGGTAAAAAACTTCTTGGACACGCATTATAACATAGTCCTATTGTTTCTGTACATTCATCAACTACATAAGCTTCTCCAGTTTCCTTGTTGAAATCCATGTGTGGGCAAAAAGCATTGCACGATCCACAGTGGATACAAAGGCCCGCATAAATTACTTCATTTTCTAAATCTTGTGAACATTTTTCAACTTTCAACTTATTTCATGCTCCAAAATTGTCCCTCAATCAAAAATTTGAAGGATCAATATTTTCGATTATGTTTGAATAGGAAAATAATTCATTTCATTTAAAGATAGTGTGAAGATTCGTACTCTTCAAGAAGATCATCTAAAACTTTAATTTTTGAGAGATTTAGAGGTTAAAAAAAATAATTTTTTTTAACATTATTTAATTTCGCTCAGTTCTATCCCTTTCGTTTCCTTTAAGCTCAAGTAGGTTAATGGTGCTATAATATACATTGTCAATATGAAAATAATAAAAGCTATCCCTAAACCTAAAAATAGAATGACTATACTGCTTAGTAATAGACCAAGTGTAGTGCCAATAGCAAAAAATAACCATCTAAGCCCCACACCCGATGCTCTTCTGTCGGTTGGGAGCGTTTCTATAGTTATAAGACTAAGAATTGTTAATAATCCCCAAAAGCATACATGCATTAAGGCAAATCCTATTTGTACTATAATAAAAGCATTTTGCGGATCATGAGCACCTACAACCCAGATCATTACTCCTACGGGCAATAAACATGACCACAGGTACACTAAAGGTTTCCTCCCAATTCTATCTGCGAGTAAACCATTAATAAGAAAAGCAATTAAAACAGCTAGGACAGTCCATATAAAAACAATACTTATTTGAGTCTGAGTTAATATTCCTACATCTGTTATATATTTTTCAAATAAATTTCTCCATATTGTTGCAGCTCCAAAGACTAGGGTTATAATTAAAAGTGAAATGTATGCTTTTCGTTGATCTGTTCTAAAAATTGCTTTTAAATCTTCCCTGAACGACCGTTTTTCAATGAGGGAGGGATCTTTTTTCATTAATTGAAATATTGAAGTCTCTTTCAGTGTAAATAACACAATAATAGATAACGGGATTCCTATTAGGATTGGAATTATTAATAATACTCTCCAGTCTGACCTTGTTTCTGTGATAAAAATAGAACGTAAAATTATTGCTAATACTGGTCCGATTAAACCTCCAATCAGAATTATATATTGATAAAAAGCACGTTTTTCTTTTATTGATTCTTCATTTATATAAATTGCCCATAGATCTGAACTGAAAAATAAATACAATAGTGCCCAAAAAAAAACATATTGCCAGAAATTGGTAGAAAGTATCATCATTAAGCATGATAAGGCAATACCGATTATTGTATAAGCTAGTACTTTTTTTCTGCCAATTTTATCTGCTAAATATAGATTCACAAAAATAAAATAATACCCCATGCTTGCGATACTTGCCCCTATAGCCATAAGAGCGTTTTGTTCGTTAGTTGAATAGCCGCTTAAAAATTCCTCCGCAATTTTTGAGGGAAACATTCCATTCACAATTGTAACATAGCTATCAACTATATTTGCAAGTATTAATATAAAGATCAAATATCTGAAATAACCTTTAGATCTTAAAATTTCATTATTCTTATGTTCTGACATAATTTTTGAATATGCTATTTATATTTATAAACTTTTAGTGCATTTTATCGCTTAAGGAAAGCATAAACTAGAGTTATAACTGCGAAAATAGTAATTAAATTACATTATTCCAAAAATTTCACTGGACTCATTAATCCTACATAGCTGCATCAATATTTATATAATTTGTATGGAAAAAAAACTGTCAAGTGCTCGGAAACATTAGTTAAAGTGATAATTTTATTTTCTGATTTGTTGATTAATTAATTTCATAGCTTCTTCGGGATTCTTAGTTGAAAAAACAATTTCTTTAATTTTTCCTTTCCTTAAAACAAGTACTACTCTTGCTGTATTATATGTATTGTATATAACTCTCCATTTGCCTTTAACACGCGCATATCGTATACCTAAGCCACCATAGCGTAAATTCGAGACGTTATCTAAATAACAATCTCTGATATTTTCCCAACTTGTCGTGCGATTAAAAATTCCATAAGCAATTTTTATAAAATGTGGATTTATTCTTATGGTTAGGGTATTGAAATTAAATGTGAGTAGTATGAATCCAACGAACAGAAAAAAGACCAACACAGTTAAAAAGATATTCTTAGTAAACAAAATTTCAGAAATTAATAATAATAGGAATATTAATGTAACTATCGCAAGAGATATCGTTGTGGCTTTCAAAAAGATCTTTTCTTTATATAGATCATCATTCATTTAGTTTCAGATCATCTTGTTTCTAAATTTAAAATGCATTATTCTAAAAATCGAGAGCAAGTATCATCCATTTTTGGTAAAATTTTATCTCGATCTTTCCAAACGATCCACGTATTACCTGATTTTTCAAAATGAAAACCGCAATATTCTTCTTCTTTTAATTTTTTTAAAGTCTTTTTAACAAAACTCCAAGAAAAACCAGTTTTATCTACAACCTCTGCAATGGCGATTGGATGATTAATTTCAAGATCTTTATTGAAAAAATTTAATATTTTTTCAAATCCAGTTTTTGGTGAATTATCTTGAGTTTCAAAAGGAATATTCCTTTCCACCTTTTCTCATTATAGAATTCGTTTAATAATAAAATAAATATTTTGATATTTTAATTGTTTTATTTTCGCATTTTACGAAATTCTCCAGTTTTCATTAATTCGCAAGGTTTTAAATACTTTTTTCCTGTTTTTTCTACAATGTCTTCCAATAATTTAGACCATTTTTCAAAATTATTTTTACCGGCACTAAACGGACCAGGCATGTTTGTTCCCTTTAACATGACATCATCAATTATTTTATAACCTGAAACTACGCCTTCTTCCAATAACCTACAACCCTCGTTGAGTTGGATAGCCATGAGGATTTCAGGATTAAATAAACCAGCCTTTTTAGTTAAATTTAATTTTGGTCTTCCTTTTGTCCAATTGTAAAATCCCATTCCCGTTTTTTTTCCTAAATTCCCTTCTTTCATTAATTTGGTAATCACTTTACCTGGCGAGAAATCGGGTGATAAATGCTTTTCATAACTTTTTAAAACATTGTAATTAGTATCTACTCCGAGATAATCGATTAATTGGCACGGCCCCATTGGTATTAATTGTCCTGCACCAGCATCGGCATCAATTTGTTCCCATGGGATACCTCTTTCGTAAGCATGATCAAGTATCCAATTAATATAAATATTTGGTGGGATTAACAACCTATTAGCAATAAATCCCGGACTTTCTTTTTCAATACGGACAGAAAGTCTTCTTCCTTTAAGGCATGGTAACCTTTCACCAATAGCTACACCAATATCTAAAGCTTCATCAGAGGTTTTTTCACCTTTCATCACCTCAACACAGCACTGAAGGACAACTGGTAAGAAAAAGTGCATTCCGATTACTTGCTCAGGAGTTTTTGAATCTTTTGCAATATCTGTTATATAATATGTAGAAGTATTTGAGGCAAATATACAGTGAGAAGGGGCATTATTCATGACAATATTACATACATCTTTTTTAACATCTAAATCTTCAACAACTGCTTCAAAAACCAAATCCGCTTCTTTGACTGCAGATGTTAGATCAATAGATTTTTTACATTTTGTCATTATATCTGCTGTAGAAATCCCTTCTCCTAATTTTCCTTTAATTTCAACTTTTTTTAGTCCTTCTTTAATTTTAGCAATACCATTATCAACCGATTTTTGATCAATATCAATTAAAGAAACATTATAACCAGCCATTAATGATACCTGGGCAATCCCTTGACCCATTATTCCTGCTCCAACTACACTAATCTTTTTGATATTACTAATATCAACCATTTTTAGCTTTCACCTGAAAATAAATCATTATTCTAAAGTTAACACATGTGATGATATAAACTATTAATATTATGAATATATTTTTTAAGGGATTTTTTAAAAATTTAGAAAAGAGTATAAAAAATTTTAAAGTAAGGAAGTAAATATTACTCCATTTTAAGGAATTCACCAGATTTTAAGAGCTTACAGGGTTTAAGATATTCAATTCCAGTTTTTTCACAAAAATCTTCTAGAAATTTAGTCCATTTTTTATAATTTTTTACACCTAACGCAAAGGGTCCAGGTCTACCCATTCCTGCTAACATAGTCTCATCGATCATTTTGCAACTTGAGACTACTCCTTCTTCTAATAGGCGGCATGCTTCATTTAATTGAATTGCTATAGAAAGTTCTATATCAAAAAGTTTAGCCTTTTTAGACCAATCTAAAACTGGGTTGCCATCTTTCCATTCATAAAGCCCTTTGCCCGTCTTTTTTCCCAAATTTCCTTCTTTCACGAGTTTTGTAAGAATTTTTCCAGGTGCAAACTCAGGAGAGAGAGTTTCGGCAAAATATACTGCAACGTTATAAATAGTATCCAGCCCAAAATAATCCCATCTTGCGAATACTCCTAAATTTGAGCTTTTTCCTAAATCGGCATCTATTTGTTCTAATGGAATATTATTTTCAGTGGCATAATCTAAAAGCCAATTTAAATAAAGACTACCACAAATACCAAGCCGGTTTACAATAAAACCAGGGGTTTCTTTTTGAATCACAGGGAGGTATCTTTCACCTCTTAAAGCAGGAAGCTTTTTTCCAACCTCTAAAGCCGTTTGAACAGTATCATCTGAAGTTTTTTCTCCCTTGATTATTTCAATTAGGCGCAATACAGGAATAGGAGTAAAGAAATGCATTCCAATTACTTTTTCTGGTCTATTTGATTTTTCTGCGATTTTTGTAATACTCATTGTAGAAGTATTTGTTGCGAGAATGGTGTGTTTAGGCGTATATTCTCCTAATTTATTAAAAATATCTTGCTTAAGTTCCATAACTTCTGGAACAGATTCAAACACAAAATCAGCATCTTCAACTGCTTTTTGTAGATCTCTTTCTGTAAAGTGATTTTTCATTAGTGAATCTATGGATGTTCCCTCTGCGATCATTTTTTTTGATTTCATTTTCTTTAAGCCGTCTTCTATAAATTTAACTGCTTTATTGAGGGTTTCTTGGGATCTACTATATGAAGTAACCTTCTTAAAACCAGCCATAAGTGCAACTTGAGCGATTTCCCGACCCATAACTCCGGATCCTACAACAGTTATATTATTTATTTTATCTATATCAACCATAATTAATTATTAATTTGCAAATTTTAAAAATTTAATTGAGTTTAGTTTAAAAATCTAATATTGAATCAACATTTAAAGCTCTTGAAAGTAAAATTAATGAAATTTATATCCAAATTATTCTGAACTTGCTCGATAATAAAACTTTTGAGAATTATAACATTATGTTAATTGTTCTATCCTAAATAGATTAATATCCCGTATTTACCCAAAAAAAAAGAAGTATTTAAATGAGACTAATCAGATACCATGAGATTAACATAGTACCGATTCCTAAGAAAATTGAGATGGGAAGTCCAGGCAGGATTTTATTTTTTTTAAGACCTTGAATGGTTATTCCTGTTCCAATTATAATAGCTATTGATGTGAGAATCATAACAATTAAATATTCTGTGATTATTAGAGCACTGGTGGTAAGCATACTATAGAATGCTAAATCTCCTATTCCAATCTCTAATTTAGAAGTATCATAGGCAATTTCCCCGCTTTTTAATTTTTCTTTTAATTCCTCCTCAGATAAATCTTCATCCAAATTTCCTTTAGAAGCAATATCAATCATATTTCTAATTGGACCTCTTTTAGACTTTACTGCATAGATGTCCCAGCATGAAATACCAATTAATACTGCAAGAGTGGTCCAGAGAGGCATCATTACTCCAAGTAAAGCTCCAATTAATAAACCAAGATATAACACAATCAAATTTTTTGTAAGTAAGGAAAAAGTAGTAAAGTATTTGTAAATCATTAATATTGTGAGGGCTCCTGTTCCGATTAAAAGGACATAATAGCTAATGTAATAACTAGTTATCACCGCTTCCGTTTCGGGCTTATTATAGAAAAACAAATACAACAAAATCTGACCAAAAAAGAGAGTTAAAAAAAACATAATAAAGCCAAATACGATCCCAAAAATATATTTTAATACTTCAATTCCTTTTCTTTTAACTACAAAAATAATAATAAATGAAGAAATCGCGGCCATTGCCGTAAAAATTAAACCATTTATTAATCCTGCTGCAAAGCCATATTCTGATTCTGAGACATAACCTCCCTCAATTTGGATCCCTGCCATTACATAAGTTGCATAAGCTAATAAACCTGCACATATAACTACTATAATTATAGGGAGTGGATATAGTCTCCGGGAAATTCTATAAGTTGGAAAAAAATGTGGGATAAATTCTTTGTCTAATTTTTCTTGCTCTTTTAATTCATCCATAGACTTCCTTAATTTCTTACGTTCTTTACTTATTTCTTCGCTATTTTTAGGGACATCTGACATGTTAATAAATAAGTTTGTTTTTAAAATATGATATATAACTTATAAAATTAAAGATAGCATAAAAACTATGAATTAATGAAGTAAAATTTATACTAAGATTTAAAATAAAAGAATTTAAAAACCTACATTTGGTAATTGACAAATGAATTCTTTAACCAATTCAACACGTCTTTTCCTCTCTACGTCGTGATATCGAAGAGGATACAAATCATTTATAACAAATTTATAGAGTTTTATCCAATTTTCAGCGACCCTGCTGATTCTATATTTTTCAGCCGCTAATTTTGCATTCTTACCAAATTCTGCTCTAAGATCGTCGTCTTTAAACAATTTGACGGCACAATCTTTAAATTCATTAAGATTATTAGCAAGATATCCTGTTTTTCCATTTACAATTACATCCCTAATCCCATAGCCATTTGCTCCAATATTTGGGGTTCCTTGAGCCATTGCTTCAATCAATACTAATCCTTCTGCTTCTACCCATGACCAAAGACAGGAAAGGTCAGCCGTGTTAAATAGCTTTAATAAATCAATAAAAGGAACCCTTCCAGCACAACTAACATAATCTAATTTATTTGCTAAGCTTTTTAACAATTTAGATGATGGTCCCTCGCTTCCTACAATTAATAAATGGGAATCTGGTACTATCTTATGAATAGACTTAAATTTCCTAATAATGCTAACCATATGTTTTTCAGGAGACATTCGAGAAGCGTATAATAACACCTTTTTATCCCCTAATCCATACTTATCTCGTATTCCATTTTCCTTTAATTCTTGATAGTAAAGATCATGAACCCCATTTGAGAGTGTAATAATCGGTTCTTTAAACCAATGTTCCAATAATAACTCTTTTTTGGATTTCGTTGCAACAGCAGTTAAGTCATATTTTTCAAGCATATGGCGCTCATATTTCCATGCCAAAGGGAATTTAGTGAGAAGTTTTCCTATAACTGGTACATATTGTGCCATGTAAAACTGTAATGGACTGTTATGGGTACCAACCATTGGGATTCCTAAATATTTAGCCCAGTTTATAGCCAGACCCCCTATTGTTGCATGTGTATGAATATGTGCTATATCTAAATAATCATGTTTGCAAAAAAAATACTTATGTACTGGTACACTTATAACGAATCCCGTTTTGGAAGAGACTGTTCCCCCTCCTACATCATGAAAGTATAAATTTTTGGGTTTAATATAGCCATTTTGAATTTTGGGAGCAAAAACATGAACGTTATGGCCTAATTTTGCGATTTCCTCTGAAAGAAACCTTACTGCATGGGCTGTTCCATTGGTCTGATTGTACATAATGCTAAAGAATCCAATGTCGAGTACTTGTTTGGCCATAAAAATATCCCATTTATAAAAATGAAAAATTTGTGTTATTTTAATTAGATGAATATTTGTTTAAATTAATTATCTTTTAATAAAAAATTCTTAATTTTTTAATAAGACAATTCCAATTTCTACTAGCAAGAGTTTATTTTTATTTTAAAAAAAATTGTAGACCAAAATTTATTAAAGAAAATATAATATCTCTATACTATTTCTTAAGGGCTTTTATAAGAAATATTACAAAAATTATTGGTCCTATAATGAATAAACTTAAAAAGATCATTATTGCAACTATCAAACCGATTATTGGTATTAAACAAAATATGATAACTAAGATTAATAATAACCCAAAAAATCTAAAAAAAAACTTTGAATCATAGATTTCGATATCTTCTCTCATTCCAATTTTTGTCTCATCTATCGGTTTGCTAATTCGAAGTATAGCCCCTATAAATATATAAAATCCGATGATTATCAAATAGGGTATTATAGATGTAGGAAGTCTTTCGGGAAGTAGAAGGAAAAAAGTTATGATATACAATAATGATAGATAAATAATAACAATACTAAAGCCTTTTTTCCCTAATTTTAGTGTATAGATAGAAAAATTATTTGAACATCTTCTACTCGAAATTTTATAAAATAAAAATATTAAAACAATACTTCCTAATATTGCTAAAGCCGCTACAGGGAGATTATATCCAGTATTTAATGAAAGAAAGGCAGAACCCGCCAAAATCAGAAATATTAAGAATACGAGGGTTTTCTTTTTTTTTTTATTCAAGTAAGGTAAATGGCTAATGAATATTTTTCTTTCCAATACAAGGTCAGAATCTTGGGATTTCGCAAAAGCCTCAAATACAAGAATGGGCATTACAAATGCGAGAATTGGATGCCAGAAAAAAACTAAGGTAAAAAACTCTAAAATGGCAATTCCTCCAACCAAACCCATTGCGGGACCTTCAGCTCCAGGATACCCAAACCACAGTACTTTAGTGATCCAAGATTCATATAGACCAAATAATACGCCCCATAGATATAATTGTGGTATCGAGGTACGTTTAGTGCGAAAAGCTAAGTTCAGAAATAATAATAAGTGTCCTAAGTAAAGCCAATAAGTAACTATTAAAGACCATGGGTCAATAAACCAAAGTTGAGAAGCCCCAGCAAATACTTCTGCCATAAACATTGACAAACATCCGATAAGAATGATAAGAGTCCATCTTTTCTCTTTTGGCATTTCTTCAACCATCATTTAGTCACTAAATGAAAGCATTTGATAATGATAATTAATTAATTCTTAGGTTTTATTAAATTTTTGTTTAAAAGCAAAATTTTTTTTGGTTATATATATTATTTATAATAATCATTAAACAGAGAATATTTGAAATGAAGCCAGAAGAAGATAAAAAAATTATAGAAGAGATAATTAAAAAGAGAAGATTACCGTATTCTATCGAGCTTGTAGAAGTTCAAGGGGAAAAATATACCGTCCGTAATAATTTTGGTTCTACCATCGTATATATCAAGAGGGGAGAGGATTTTATTTTAGAAGAATGATAAAGGTTACAAACCTAATTTTAATACGTAATATTACATTCTATTTAATAAGATATTAAGAACTCTTATTATATTGGTTAAGAATCCAATCTCTTTTAATATAGAAATTTATATTATATTTTAGATAAGAATTTAAGACAAAATTTTTTTATTTTAATTAGCTAGATATGATTTTAAATATTTAATGAGTTTATATTTGATGAGAAGAAGAAGAACTAGATCAGATAGTACCGAGAGTAAAGACAGTGATGGTTTTAGGGCAGTTGTTAATGATAGCACTTCTTTATCAATGTATAAAAAGGGTGAAAGAGCTCTTTGTATCATTCGAAAAAATCTTGCTAAGGAATATGATATAGAAGTTGATGCATCTGAGGCTCCCCTGTTAAATAAATTCTTAAATGATCCCGAGCCATATGAGTCTTCTATGGCCGATATTAAAATTATTGAAGAAGAAGTAGTTCCGATAAACGAGGCACTGAGAAATGTTTTTGGTAGTGACAAAGATTTGAATCTATATAGTGTCAAATTAGGGATAGGCGGCAGTAAAAACGACTATGTTACAATAAATGAGAAAGATTTAGTTAAGTTTGATGTTAAACCCACCCTAAGTGGTTTAATAGATTTTATTAAAGAAAATGATGAGAGTATACTGGGTTTTTTAGATCGCGAATATGTTAATGAAGAGGGAAATGTAATTTATTTAAATTGTGGAAGAAAAAATATTTCAGATAATATATTTTCAATAAAACTTAAAATTCTAGCATCTATGCAGCAGAGAGGCTATTTTCTCCAGCAAGAGCATAAGTATTATGGCCTTCAATTGTATATTACCATAGAATCAAAAACAGCGGACGATGACAAAATTTTTGAACTGTTAAAAGAACTTGAAATAGATTGGGAAATGATTTTTTTCAGGAGAAGATTAGCAATCCATGATTGGACTCAAATTGAGTGCGAAAGAAATACTGATAACCTTAAAAATTATTTAAGGTCAAAATATAAAAATTTAAACTATTTTGACGTAAATAATATAACAAGATTAGTAATGAAAAACCAGTTACCGTTTATTGTTGCAGATAAAATGGCCTCATTATTATTTAAAATGAAAACAGAAAGAGTAACTCAACTTCAAGAAGAACATGAACATCAGTATCAATTAGAACAAGAACGTAAATCTCAAATTGAAGAAGAACGAATTAGTATAATGGAGAAAATAAATGAGTTGAAAAGAAAACAACAACTTAAACCAACAAGGAAAATATATATTGAAATTGATTCTTTAAACGATCAAAAACTACATTTAGAACAAGAGAAAAGAAAAATTTTAGAAAAATTATCAGCCTTAAGAGAAAAAATAAATGAACCTGGAGATGAATATTCAACTTCTCTGAAAAAAGCAGAAATAGCAGCAGCGGCTAATCTTGCTTGTGCATATTTAGGAATCTCTCAAAAGATTGAATTTGATAGGGATGTCAGCATAGCTGAAATTTTAAAATACCAAGAAGAATTAACAAATATTTAAAAATTAATCAATAAGTAAAAGATTATTTGTATAAAAAAAATTCTTTAAAAAATAAATTTGTTAATATAATTATCTTGAATTACAAATTAAAGGACTCTTTTAATAAATTTTGATTAATTTGTCCAACCGTAATTGTCTTTCCAGTTTTTATATTATTTACAGTATAAATTGCAGGAGCAAATAAACCAGGATCGATTTTATAAAAATCATATTCGGCTTCTTTGAAAATTACGTTAAAGGGTTGTCCATAGCTAGAAGAAGTACTTGCCGGGGCCTTTTTTAATAGCTCAAATAATTCTGCCTCTTTCTCCTTTTCAGCTCTAATAGTATAAAAAGTGTTACCTGCAGCAAACATAGCATCATTAGGAGGTCCCATTGCAGCAAAATCATCTTTAGCCACAGGAGCCACTGGTACAGTTCCAAAACCTTCTTGAAGAACTTCAAGTGGAAAATGAATTTCATGTAATTTATGGATTCCTGTTTCTACAATACGCGCGGCAACTTGAATTGAACCTACTAAACATGCGGTGGGTGCACATATTGCATAAGTTTTTTCCACTGCGATTTTGCATTTATCGGCTACAATTGCCATTACTTCTTCATTTGGCATAGTGCGTGTTTCGAATACAATAACAGCACAGTCTGAATCATCTGTATAATTGATTTCTTCAAATAACTTTTCACTTTTACTTTTAGCTCTCGCTGGTCCAGAACCTAAAGATTGAAAAACTACCTTTTTTTTTATATTTCCATCTTTTTCAACTTCTTTTTTTAATTTAACACTCCAACCCGCCAATTGAGAAGCCAAACAAGAAATTATAGGATGAGAAGTATGTACTGTAACAGAGGGTAAATAATGATTGTCAATATGATAACTTGCAAAATCTACAGTACCTAACCCCCCCATACAAATTTCACCGACAAATTTTCCGCCAATCCATCCTGCATTTGTCATATCTACAACGGTAGATCCATTATTTAAGGTATTCACTTTAGCTCCGTATAGCTCTTTATTGCTAATTATTCTTTTTACAATGTCTAGAGCAAGTTCATTAATTTTTATAGTTGTAATTTTTTTCACCTCAATATTACTTTTTATAATGTTTTAGTTGCAATTATTATTAATATTTTCCTTTTTACCGATAATTGATTTAAAAATGTTTGAGATAGGAAAATTTAATTTTATTATTTTATGCATTCTTATATTTTTATTATATCATAACTTTTGATTGAGTATTTATAATTATTTTCATATTTAAGAATAAATCTCATTCATTATTATAATAATTTGCAAATTTAAAGAAATGAATAACATAATTGACAATTTTGAAGTATTTATCCAAGATATTCATAATGTTAAAGAATATTTTTTAAAGCATTTTAAAAAAAATAATTCTGCGATTCATATTTATACACATTTAGATTCTGATGGTCTAGCTGCTGGGGCAATTCTCGGTAAAGCGCTTTTCAGAGAAAATATCCCTTTTCAAATTACTATTCTTCGACAACTTGAAAAAGAAGAGATATTAAAAATAGCTGAAAGTGAATATAACAACTTTCTAATATTTTCTGATTTTGGGAGCGGTCAATATTTAGAATTACAGAAAGAGTTACTTCTACGAGGTTATAACGGTCATTTTATGATTTTAGACCATCATTTACCTCAAAAAATATCAAATAAGAACGAGTTTAAAGCAATTGAAGAGATTCATATGGAAACTCGTCCTTGGCATATAAATCCATATTTTTATGGAATTGATGGAAGTACTGAAATTTCGGGAGCAGGGTTAAGTTACTACTTCGCAAAAAGTATAAATGAAAATAATATTGATTTATCATCAGTTGCGATTGTGGGAGCAATCGGTGACATTCAAAATCAAGGTCCTAATAAATCTTTTATAGGGATAAATTCTCTAATTTTAGAGGATGCTAAAACTTCAGGATTAATTGAGATTATTGATGATTTGAATTTTTCTCCAATAAAACCATTGAATGAAGCAATTGCATTTTCTTCTGATATAAAATTACCCGGATTAACTAATAATGCTAATAAAACTTTAAAATTTCTAAAAACATTAGGAATTTTAATGGAGGATTCAGAGGGAAAAGTAAGAACCTTAATTGATATAGATAAAGATGAGAAACAAAAACTTACTAGTGCAATTATCGAATATGCTACTCTTAAATTAAACATAGAACCAAATAAAATAATCCAAAAATTAATCGTTAATAGGTATCTACTGACGAGTGAAAATGATGCAGAACTTCATGATGCTGAAGAATTTTCAAATTTATTAAATGCTTGTGGAAGAACTGACAATGGTTCGTTAGGTGTGGCAATAGCGATGGGTGATAGAAAAAATTCATTCCAGCAAGCAAAAGAAAGTTTAATGAATTATAAGAAATCTTTACTTGAAGCTCTTTCATGGATAAATAAAGAAGAAAAAATCCAACAAAAAAAAAATATCCAATATTTTTTTGGAGAAAATGTAATAACAGAAAATATTGTTGGAACTGTGTCATCAATGTTAATACTTGGAGAAAGTAATATTATTGATAAAAATAAACCTTTGTTTGGGTGCGCATTAAGGGAAAATGAAGATGTTTATAAAATTTCAGGGAGAGCTCATGAGAAACTAGTAAAGAAAGGTGTGAATCTTTCAGATGCGATTAGAGAAGCGCTTGAAATGTCAAATTTAGATGCGTTAGGAGGAGGCCACCCTCCTGCTGCGGGAACTAAAGTACCAATAGATAAAATAGATGTCTATTTAGATAATTTGGATAAAGTTATTAAAAAACAAATTAAATAGTGAAATTGATAATTAGAGTTCTCATTTTAAATTAAATGTAATAGACTTCACCTGTCTCTGGAGCAATAGAATTGTAAGAGTTCTTTGCTAATTCACTAGATAACGTTGTGGTTGCCCTTGGATCTCCATGTACACAAAAAACATTATTAGAACCATTTTTAAATTTAAAATTTTTCACGTATTCTTTCAATTGCTTACCATCAGCATGGCTTGAGAAATCAAAGTAATCATAATCACATTTAGCTTTAATTTTAAAATTAAATGTCTGATCTTTATTCTTATAACTGTTAAATTCAAGAAAACCACTGTCCAAAAGAACTCTTCCAGGACTTCCCTCGACTTGATATCCCACTAAATAAATCGCAGATGCGGGATCGTTTAAAAATGATTTTACAAAATCAATGGCCGCACCCCCTTTTAACATTCCTGAAGGGGCAATTATTACACCATTAGAGTTTTTCACCTGATTTCTACCCTTTTTCCCTGATATAAACTTAGCTCTTTTTATAGCCGTTTTATAGAAATTGATATTTTTCAAAGATTCGGGATAATCCATAAAAACATTTGAAATTTTTCTTGCTAATCCGTCAACAAAGATTTTTCCATAGTAATTATACTTATGTAAAATTAACAAAGCTTCTTGTGAGCGCGCGACTCCAAATGCAGGGACTAAAACTTTACCATTATTTTCAGTAATATCAATTATTCTTTCCGTAAATTCTTTTTCTAATTTTTCTCTAGGAGGATGATCTCTTAACGCATATGTTGATTCAACTATTAATACATCAATTTCGGGAATTTCATTTAAATTTGTAAAATTTGTGGCCTTAACTAGGTTCGTTGATTTTGTATTTATATCTCCAGTATAAAATATCTTCTTATTATCGACCTCAACTAAAATTGAAACACTTCCGGGAATATGGCCCGCGTTAAAAAATGTAAGGAATAAACTATCACTAATTCGTTTACGTTGACCATTTTCAAGGAAATAAGATTTATTTATTAGTTTATCTAATTCTTGATATCCAAATGGATAATAAAAATCTGATATCTTAATCATATCTTTAACAAGAACTTTAGTTATTGCTAGTGTCACTGGATTTGTAAAAAGTGGTACAGATAAATTTTTATAAAGATAAGGTATTGCTCCTGAATGATCAATATGACTATGAGTGAGAGCTATTGCTTTTAAATTATCCTTATTAAAATCATGTGGAAGTCTAGTTTTACCTTTAAATCTCACTCCATAATCTAAAATGCATTTTTCCCCTGAATTAGATTCTATTAGGATGGCAGAGCGTCCAACTTCTCTGCATCCACCTAAAAATGTAATTTTTACCATTTATTATTGACTCTATGAAAATAAAGAACTATTTATACTAGATAAATTTGGAAAAAATTTCAATTTTTTCAATTTTTTTGATAAAATATACCAAATTTTAGTTGATTTTTTAAAAGAAAAAGTTTATTATAATTTTTAAACAAGTGTCTCTTGAAGTTTTAAAAAAAAAAGAAAAATTAATGGAGAGTCAAACAATTATTGTATTTTTTTTATTACATTAGTTAATAAAGCAATAACATTACTAACATTTTTACCAAAAATTTCTAGTATTTCATCCCAAGTAACAGGGGCTTCATCTTCTTTCCAGCAGTCATAATCTGTGGACATAGCTACAGCTGAGTATGGAATACCAGCTTCATTTGCCAAAATTGTTTCGGTTGCGATGCTCATATTTATCACATCAGCCCCCCATATCCTGAACATTTCCGATTCTGCTTTTGTAGAGAATCTTGGTCCCTCAATAGTGACCACGGTCCCTTTTTCATGGTATTTGAGGTTTAGTTCCTTTGCCGTTTCAATAAAGATTTTTCTCAATTCTTCAGAATAAGGATAGGCCATAGCAGTGTGTTTAGCATCTCCAGGAGGAAACTCTTCAAAAAAACTTACTTTTCTAAGTCTAGTGAAATCAATAAATTGGTCAAGTATAACAAAATCACCTCTCCCAATTTCTTCTCTTAAACTACCACAAGCTGTTGTTGCTAAGATATGAGTACAACCTTGATCTTTTAATGCTTGTATGTTAGCCCGATAATTAATATTTGTTGGAGGGATTGTATGTTCTCTTCCATGTCTTGCTATAAGAACTACATCTATATTATGAATTTTTCCGATTTTTAGAGGAGAAGTTGGCTTTCCATATGAAGTATCAACTTCTAAATCTTTGGCATCTTTTAAAATATCTGGATTATCCAATCCTGAACCACCAATTATACCGATTTTAACCATAATATTCACCATTTAGAATCTTGAATTATAATATTAAAAATTTTATAAATTATTTTTTTTATAAATGAATACATAGTTTGTCTTAGAGTTAATTTTTTTAATGTTCTTAATAAAGAAAAATTTTTAGTGAATTAATTATGAAATTCAAGGGAAATGCTGAAATTGGTATAATTGGTGGAACTGGATCAGACATAGAATTAAAAAATGCTGAAACTCTAAAAATTTATACTCCCTATGGAGCTACATCTGATTTTTTAAAAGTAGGTGAATTTAATGGTAAAAAAGTTGCTTTTCTTTCTAGGCATGGAACTGGTCACACGATTCCACCCCATAATTTAAATTTTAGAGCAAATATTTGGGCAATGAAAGAATTAGGAGTAAAATACATCATATCACCATCAGCAGTGGGCTCGCTAAAAAAAGAACATGATAAAAGGAAATTCATTTTAGTTGATCAATATATTGATAGAACTAAAAAAAGATCAGAAACTTTTTACGAGAGAGGACAAGTATGTCATATAAACCAAGCAGATCCATATTGTGAATATCTAAGAAATCTTTTATATGAAAATGGGAAAAAAGTAAATAAATTAGAGATTCAAAATGGAGGTACTTATGTTTGTATAGAAGGGCCAAGATTCTCTACAAGGGCTGAATCAAAAATGTTTAGGTTATGGGGTGGTGATATCATTGGGATGACAACATTTCCGGAAGTCGTTCTTGCAGCAGAAAAAGAAATCTGTTATTGCTGTATAGCAATGGTCACAGATCTTGATGTATGGGCTGCTGATTGCTCTAATTGTGGAATTGTGGAGTATGGAGCTAATTGTCCACAATGTGGAGGTCCTATTCAAAAGCTAGTAGTCACTATTGAAGAGGTATTAAAAACAATGGAAATTAATACAATAAACCTTAAGAAGCTACTTGAAATGAGCATTCCACAGATTGATACTGAGAGAGACTGTGCCTGTCATCATTCATTGAAAGGGGCAATTTTATAATCTATAGATTTAAAGTGAAAAAAAAAAGATTTGATTAATTTTTACCTATAATTTTTAGTTTTTTTAAAATTTTTATTCTTCTACTGGAATTTCTACTAAAGAAAGTATTTCATAGCCCTCTAACTGATCTCTTCCATGTAGACTTCCAGTGAGTTCAATAATAAATGCAACTCCTTCAACAATCCCACCTGATTTTTCTATTAAGCTGCATGCTGCTTTCGCAGTACCACCTGTTGCTAGTAAATCATCAAATACGAGTACTTTATCTCCTTTTTCAATAGCATCAATATGCATATGTATAGAGTCAGTACCATATTCAAGTTGATAAGTTTCACTTATTGTTTTATATGGTAGTTTTCCTGGCTTTCTAATTAGAATAAAACCCGCACCTAATTCGTATGCAATAACTCCACCAAAAACATATCCTCTCGCTTCTATTGCTGCAACTTTATTAATTCCCCGATTTTTAAAATGATTTATAATTCTATCACATGCTTCTTTAAATGGAGCGTGTACCTTACATAAGGTAGTTATATCTTTAAATTGAATCCCTTCTTTAGGCCAATTTGGTACATTTCTTATATGTTGTAATAAATCCATATTGAAATCAACATTTTAATGTTGTTGGTTTTAATTTAAGTAAATTAAAAATTATATTTAAAATCCAATATCTAATAAATATCTTAAATATATGAAAAATTAGAGTTATTGAAATCAAGTATTATTCTGTTTTACCATAACAATTTTTCTGAATTTTAAATCGCTGAATCAAATAAAGGTTTTGCAATTAAAGTTGAGAAGTACAATGAATTAACCATAAAATAATCTTAAATAATTACAAAAAATTAAATAAAAATTAAGTCATAAAAAATATATTAGAATCATTTTTAGAATAAAAACTATTTAGTGTTAAGTTACGATGAAAATTCTATTATTTGGCCCTCAAAATGCTGGTAAAACTAGTTTAATGCGAACTACCTGTTTAGGATATAATTTCATGAAAGTTGCAAATCTAAAACCAACTAAAGGCATATCTAGAGAAAATTTTATTTTCCGTGGTATTATGGAATTGAATGTATGGGATGCAGGTGGTCAAGAACGATATTTAGAGAGATATTTTTCGGATTCCCAACGAGAATTAATCTTTTCGGAAGTTACAACTGCAATTTTTATGGTTGATTCTGCAGTAGTAGATCCAAGAGAAAGAGAAGTCTTCGATAAATTTCTTGAGTATATATTTGAGTTTAGTCCTCATTTGGAAAAAGTTTATGTATTACTAAATAAAATTGATTTACCAGAATCAAAAGAAGATGATGTTTTTAAGTTACTATCTGCAAATTTAGCTGATAGCATTAGATATAAAATCGCATTTACTCCTGTATCTGTCAAGGAGGGCAGTGCCCAACATAGACTAATTGAAATCTTAGATTATGAAATTCAAAAATCAACTCTTTCTATGCAAAGATTAGGGAAAATCAGATATTTACTTGATCAATTAAAAATGAGCACGTTATCAGAATATCTTTTGTTTAACCAACCAGATGGACTGTTAATTTCATCAACCTTTGGTAAATTTGAAAGCTTAAAACCGTTAGAATTTATGAAGTTCGAGATGGGAACCTTAGATTCAAATTTATATATGATATACCAAAAAATAATGGAATTATTAAATATGCAAAATTTCTCTCCGTTAGCACTTTCTACTATAGTATTCGAGTCAAATCTTTGCTTTGTTTTAGTTAAGGAGGTTAGTGAGAGTGCTGTAATAATGGCAGTAACTAAAAATAAAAAAATGGATGTTTTTTCAGGGGTAATGAATGCGCTGAATGGAGAAAGCTATAATAATCTCAAAGAATTTATCACAAAATCGCAATATTAATTAAAATCAGTTAGAATATCAAAAAACTCAAAAAAATAAAAAATAGAATTTAAGAAAATTTACCAGGTAAATTCTGGTATTTTTATGATTCTTTTTCCATTAGGCTTCTTTTTATTAATAAATGTTGTTTTGCATGATGGGGTCTTCTTAATACCGTATCATTAGACTTTTCAATTCCTCGAGCCTCATCACACATTTTAGCTGCATAAGACATCATTTCATGGGCTGCGGCTAGTAAAGGCATATATTCTTCTCTTTCTTTAAGTTGAAAACATGCTTTTCCTGTTAATCTTGACACTGAAGAGGCAAGCTCAAATGCAGCTATCGCTTTAGCTTCGGCATATGGATTAGAAAAACCAGCTGCCTTGGTTGCTATGGTAGCATCTACAATAATTTTGGGCAAAGACGGAGTTTTACCCTCTAACATATCCATTATCACTTTATTTAATTCCTCAGATATAACGCTCAGTGCTCCTGTTATCGCAAGAACCTTTAGAAGATCTGCATTAAAAATACTCATTTCAATCGTGTCTAAAAAAGGTCTTCGCGCCCCTATCATCGAATCGCAGTTTACTAAAATGTATCCCATCCCTTTCTCAGTAATCTCTTCTACTGCTTTTTTTGCTGGTGCGTCAGAGATAATAATAGTCGGAATATTTCCAGCCATATCTCTTGCAGCTTGAGGACCTTTAAGAGCAGCATTAGGAGAAGACATTATAATTAATTCAGGTTCCCATTTCAATAAGGTTTTCATAGTTTCTGTGCACATTTCGGGGGGATGCATTTTCGCACCGGATGTAACTTCGTTAACATTAATTCTCGTTGCTTCAGCTCGTTCATCCATTAAAAAAGCCAGTAATAATGATGAACCAATCGTTCCATTTTTCAAAATACCGATTTTTAAGACTTTTTCTTCACTCATTTTTCATTTCACCATTTTTAATTGATTTTTAAATTTAAAAATTAAAATTTTTATTTCTTCTATTTAATTTTGCAATATTTTTAATTTTTTTTTAAAATTTTATATAAAATGAAATCATTAAAAATAGTAATAACTGAAAATCTTAAAAAAAAGTTGAATGAAAATGGAATTAAATGGAATTCCAATTGAGGAAACCTTCTGCGAAGCGTTCGGTGGATTCTTCGCGAGAGTGTTAGTAACTGCTATAAATGAGAATTGGGCTAAAATTGCTGGGCACATAGCAACTGGATATGGTACTTCAACAATCCATTGTGATGCTGAAGCGGCTATCGATGTCATGGTACCAGCTGATCAAACTCCTGATAAGCGACCGGGGGCAGCTCTGATGTTCTTTATTTCGGATAAAAAGAAAGTCGGCAATGTTGTAATGAATCGACTTGGGCAATGTATTTTAACCTGCCCTACTACAGCATGTTTTGATGCGATGAAGGGATCGGTTGAGCCAGAAAAGATGTTTGAAATAAAAATCGGGGAAAATTTAAGGTATTTTGGCGACGGATTCGAAGAAAAGGAGGGAAATATATGGAATATTCCAGTTATGGATGGGATTTTTAAATGTCAGGATATGATGAAAGTTGGCAAAGGAATTGCTGGTGGAAACTTTCTCATAATAGGAAAAGATCAGAAATCCACCTTAAAAGCTGCTGAAGCTTCAATAGAAGTAATTAAAAATCTTGAAGATGTTATAGCGGCATTCCCCGGCGGTATAGCAAGATCGGGTTCAAAAGTTGGGTCTAAATATAGTTTCCTTGGGGCTTCAACAAACGATGCATATTGTCCAACATTAAGAGACAAATCTCAAAATAGCACGCTCAAAGAGGGAGATAATTGTGTGTATGAAGTTATTTTAGATGGTGCTACTGAAGACGCAATTAAAAAAGCTATGAAATTAGGCATTGAAGCTGCTGTTAAGGTCCCTGGATTAAATCGAATTTCTGCAGGGAATTACGGAGGCAAGCTTGGAAAGTTCCAATACCACCTTAAAGATGTTTTGGGTTTATAGAATCGAATTAACAAAAAATAAATAAAATAATTTTTTTCTTTATTATAATTTTCTTTTAATTTTTCGCTTTGGGGTAGGCTTTTTTGGTGCTTCTTTTTCGGGTTCAATTTTTATTTCTTCCTTGATGCGTTTTGGTTTTGTGGGAATTTCTTTTTCTTTTAGAGGTCTCATTTCCTTTTTTGGCTTTTTTGTTGGAGAAATTTTTTCTTCTATAGGTCTTGTATATTTTGATCTACCTACATGATAACCTATACCAATTCCAGTAATTATTCCTATAATGGAACCAATTACTAGCATAACCCAAGGTAAAATATCTGAAAGTAAATCGGGAACAACTGTAATTTGTTGGGGTCCAGTGTTATAGTCGTTGTCTAGGTCTGTGGTTTCCCCATCAGTATCAGTAACAGAAACATAGACTGTCCATGTTCCAGGCGTTAAATCTTCAGTCCTGATGGTTAATTCAGTACCATCCTCATATGCGACAGAAGCTTTATATTCATCCTCTTTATCACTAATCGGATCTTGCATAATTAATTTTACAGTAATATAAGAAATACCTTCAACATCAAATACATCAAACTTAAAATCTATATCATCGCCATAAGCAACAGAAATCCTCTCATTGGTATCAATATCATTAATCTCATATCCATTGATCTCTGGAGGATTATTTCTTACTAATATTCCAGTACTTTCAGTAGTCTCTCCACCATCAATATCTCTTGCTGTAAATTCTACAATATAATTACCTTTAGGGCCTCCCGCCCTTATTGTAAAGTTTCCTTTAAAGATATTGCCTTGACTATTAAATAAGTATGGATGAGCAAGTGATAATGATTGGCCAAATGTATCAGTAATTTTCATCTCAACTTCACTTACAGTACTTTCTATATCGCTGGCGTTTAATGTAACGGCGCAGAATTGACCTCTAAAAACCGAGGTTGGATTGAATTTAATATTATTTATTGAAGGGTTGAGATTGTTAATCAAAAAACCAAAATAATCAGCATTCCAAGTAGAAGAATCTTCTGTCATATTAACAGCAACGTAATAATGAGAACCCAATTTATCAAATCTTTCATCTATAGAAAAATTAATTTGAAAGGGATCATTTTGAAATTCTTCAAGGATTTGTTGTTGAGATTTGTCCGTTGTATTCACAATTGCTATTTTCCAGTCATAATTCTCAGATCCGTCAATTGTTATATCAGCAACTGCTTCATCACCTCTATAATATTCACTACTATTGAAATTGACCATACTAGTAGATCTTATTGTAAAATTTGTATGATAGTTCGCCTCTGTGTTTATAAGGTCATCTGCTTCATCATATACTAAAAATCTAACTCTTTGAAATCCTAGTGGAGCATATCCTTTTGGCCTATATTCGTAAGTAAAATTTTTCATAGTTCCGGGAGCATAGGTCATATTAAATTCTTTTATCGAATTATTTGTAAATGTTATTTCTAAATGAGTCTCATTTGCATATTGTATATCAGAAACATTTACTTCAAAAAATATCGATTCAAACCCGCGACGTATAATTGAAGCATTCTGAGAAAAATCAGAATAACTTAAATCGCCATTTGAAGTTTTTGGTATCTTTTCCTTTGTTATATTTTCATTATTATCAAGATTGTACTGAAGATAATTACCTTGCTTATGAGATGGAATTATGATAATACTAAGTATCATAGTAAAAATCATAAAACAAATAATAACCGTACTAAAAGCCTTATTCCTCTTCAAAAGTCTTCACATTGGTTTTATCTTCTTAATAATTTAATTTTTATTTCCTTATTTTTATAATGTAAAATAACTCCTATAGGAATCGCAATAGGGAGTATATAAAATAATAATAAATTTATTGCTGATAATTGTATTTCGGATTCGAAATAATCTTCAACAATAACATCATCATTTTCATCTTCTAATTCAATATAAAATTTTTTGTTTCCAATTTCATAAGGATTAATTGTTGGTAAGACTTCTACTTCTATTCTATTCTCTCCCGAAACTAATTCTTCTATATTAGTTTTAATTTTATTATCATTAATTATTAAAGTAAATTCTTGAGGACTTTCTTGGTTATTTTTTATTATTAAAATTAATTTTGCAGGAACTCCTTGTGTAACCTTCTCTGGATAATTAATGCTAACAATTTCCAATTTTGATATTACGTTTATCGTTAGTATTTCACTTTTAATTACTGTGTTTCCTTTTAAAATTTTCATAGTTATTTCAAATGAATCAACATCAATATTACCAGATACAGATACACTTGTAAGAATAGTTCTTACCTCACTTTCATATAGAGTATAAGAAAAAATTTTTTGACCGATAACATATTCACTTGTAAATGTAATATTTAAGGATTGATTATTGTGGGGTAAATAATTTATTAATTGTAAAGAAACTTGTATACTATTACCTTGTGCAACTTCTTTATCATAGAGTAAATTTGAATAAGTGAGAGCATCAGAAATGAATATATTTCCTATTTCCTCTAAATATAGAATCGCTCCGTCTTTAAATGAAATAATTAAAGGTCTTAATCCCTTTACAGCCGAATTTAGTGCTGAAACATTTAATTCTAATAATGTTTCGGAATTATTAACGAATATTAAATTATATCTTGTATAATTAATAACACCAAAAGCTTCAATAGATACATTTAGGGTTAAATTGTAATTATAAAAACTTTCAATTGAGATATTAAAATATCGAGTTTGACCCTGAAAAAACTCATCCTCCTCATCAATTTCATCTAATCCTACGATTTCTTTGACCACTAGTCCAGATTTGACGTTGAATATTTTATTAGCGAATGCTACTCCAAAGTATGATGAATTAGCTTTTATTTTGATTGTATAGCCATTCCCAAAGGGTAATTTATCTGTTACAGGATAAATAAATGTCGTCGTATTATCTAAAATATCATCTCTAATTATATCAATAATTGTCTCGTTAGGATATCTTAAAATATATGTGATAACTCCACCAGTAATATTGTTATATCTGGTGATGTTTGTTCCTTGAGTAGGTCGTGAATAGCTGATTTTTTTTTCAAAAGCATAATCACAGGTTAAATTAATAGCTTCTTGATTGACAATATAATCGACTTTTCCAGTGATATTAAAATTAGCATCTATGACTGTGCTATTGTAAATTTCAAAAGCCTTCAAATAAATTTCTATTAACTTTAGATTAGATGTAAAGTTTAAATTAGTATTATCGCTTGCTGACGGATGAAATGATGTTATATAAGCATTATTTGCGCTGTCATACATTTTTGTTTCAAAAGTGTTATATATTTCAAAAGCTCTATTATAATAAGTAATATTCCCTGTAACTTCAAATAGTTTTAAGCAAGCTTGCATCATAAGAGCATTTGCTTCCAAATCATATCTATTATATGGATTATTAGCAGGAAATAAAGAAGACCAATCAATATTTCTAGCGTAAATGTAGGCTCCCCGTCCCGAACTCCACATATTTGCATTTAGTTTATTATATAATAAGGTTGCGTTTTTAAAATATAATGAATCCGTATTCATCTCTTCATTTTCTATCCAATAATCTAGTAAAGCTAATATACCTAAAGCATTTACATCCAGAAATTTCCAAGTATCCTCGATGGATGTTCCTATATTCCAATTTTTACCAGCACTTTTATAAAATCCTTTTTCTTGGTTGTCCCACATTTTTTCTATAAAAGTTTCCATGACAGAATTGGCAGTGTTATATACATCATTTATACTAAAAGCACTGCTTTTAATATATGCCCAGTTTCGATATATAGTATAATATGCCAAAATGGTATAAAAATTGCTTTTCATTTGATAAATACTTCCGCTTGATGTGGAATTGAAATTTAAGAATCCATTATCTGAGATATTATAAAATTGAGTTGAGTTTATTAATAAGAATGTGTCTTCTATTGCATCTTTAGCAGTTTCACCATGATAAGTGATATCATCTAAATCTTGCGTACCATCTTCGAGTAATAGGAAAATGGGCATTACATTATCAATCAAATATCTGTTATGATCTGTAATGTCACCAGTTGTGCCATCTATGGTACCTATAAACCCATATTCAAATTCACTTGCATCGTTTTTATACCATAATGGAGTGGTTTTTAACTTATTATATGCTGTAAAAGTCTCATTTTGATCATAATTAAAATCCAATAATGAATTATATAATAGAAGATTATCCAATGAATAAACTCCATTATCAACAGTAGAACCTCCACTATCTTTGCTTCTAATATATGTATCTATTTCATATTTCGTTAATCCAGATTTAAAATTAAGATTAAAGTAATCCCATATATTACTAAAATTTTTAGTAAATGGATCTTGAAGTTCTGAAGGATTGTCTGAACATTTTGGAATTATTGGATTAATTTCTTTTAGAGTATCTGTATTGTTAAGAATTGTGTTATTAGAAAAATCATGGTTACTCTTATAATTTTGAATACATATAAAATTTGAAATAATCATGAAGCATAATAGAGAAATCACTCCTATTTTTTTAAGGGTTCTCTTTTCAATATATCTCTTTCTATTTCCTAAAGAATAATTTTCAAAAAGATTCATTTAATCGTTTTCAATCTTATTTCTTAACTTTTCTCTGAAGTTATATTTTTTAAACTTTTAAGATTTTAAAAATTTATTAAAACTTTTAACTCTTTTTTAAAAAATGTGTCTATTTGAGTAAAGTTGTATAAATAAAACAATAGTAGCTTGCAAAAAATTTAATCTTACTTCTTATTTTAATTTCACAAACTTACTTTGCTCATGGAAAGGATATAAAAATGAAGTTTAAGATAATGGATTTGATAATTTGGAAATTAAAACTTCTGGAACTTTAAGAATGTCTATTCTTGTTTGTTGCATTGTATCTCTATCTCGAAGAGTAATTGTATTATCCTCTAACGACTCATAATCAATTGTAATGCAAAAAGGAGTCCCTAACTCGTCCTGCCTGCGATATCTTCTACCGATTGAGCCCGCATCATCATAAAATGAACTAATTCGATGCATAAGTAAATTTTTATGAATTTTAAGTGCGAGATTTTTAATATCCTCCTTATTTCTTACAAGTGGAAATACCGCAACTGTGTTTGGGGCCAACTCCGGATTTAATTTTAAATTAATTCTTCCATCTTCTACATCAAATGCAAATTCTAATAATGTATATATAATTCTATCGGGTCCAAATGCGATTTCGAGTATTTGTGGTATTTCTTTTTTCTGAGTATCTGAGTCTACGTTAACTTCAAAATTTTGATTAGAAAATTTAGCATGGCATTTTAAGTCGTAATCTGTTCTATCATGAATTCCACATATTTCTACCCACCCAAATTGCCTTGTATTAACTTCCAAATCCCAGGCATCATCTGCATAATGGGCTCTTTCATTAGGAGAATGCTGTCTAAATCTAATTATCTTATCAGAAAAGCCTAATATTTTAGTTAAATAATATCCTAGATAAATACAATATGCGAATGCTGGTTTTTTAAGAATTTCATTATTAATTGCTTCTTCAAGAGACATAATATTAGGTGCATCTATGTTTTTATCTTGAAGTTTCCAATCCAATAACGGTAGCTTGTTAAGTTTAATTTCATTATATTCTTCAAAATGCATTTCCTGCTCTTTACCTATAAAAAGTTGAAGTTCAAATTGATCAAAAGCTCTCATTCGAAGGACTTGTTGTCTAGGTGATATTTCATTTCTATAAGCCTTTCCATATTGGAAAATTTTAATAGGATATTGCCGTCGTGCATCTTGATCTAATCGATTAAATAATAAATATGTTGTGGTTGCTGTTTCTGGTCTTAAATAGGCGGTTACATTATTCCCGACCGAGGTTTTCAACATTAAATTAAATTCTTCAACTTTTTCAAATGGAATTTCACATTTTGGACAATTTAATTTATTCCTTTTTATTAAATTTTCCATTTGTTCGAAAGACAAACCATCAATCATTTGATCTGGAAGCGCTTCTTGAAGAAACTTATCTGCTCTATAAAGGGTATTACATTTTTCACATTTTAGAACAGGATCAATAAATCTTTCCAAATGCCCTGAGGCCCTCCATACAATTTCGGGCATTATTGTGGGGCATTCTACTTCTCCAAATCCAAAAGCTCGAAGCTCTCTTCTAAAAAGCGATAATATATTGTTTTTAAGAGCCATACCCGCGGGTCCATAAGAATAAAATCCTGCAAGACCACCATAAATTTCTGGAGAGGGGCCCCATATAAATCCCCGTCTTTTTAATAGAGAATTAAATGTTTCTATAGTATCGTCAATTTTCATTTTTTATAATAACTCACTTCTATTAATAAATTACAAAAATCCATAATTTTTTTAGTTTCAGATTTTAAGCATTTTTGAAAAAATTAATATTTAAAAAAGAATAAAACATAATAATTTTAAATTAGAAACATTAAAAATATTGTAATTTTATTACGAGTGATTTATTTTGATTTTTGAAAGCAATTTCAGATATTTCGGTTTCTTTGATGCTATTGAGATGGGTTTATATTTTGTGATAGTAGGCTATTATTTCTTGATTTTTGCGTTCTTCTTACTTATGAGATTTAGGACATCTAAACGTTTGTATTGGCTATTTTTTAGCTTTTTATTTCTATTTTTAGCTGCAGGAAGAGTCTTTTTTATCATATATTATTTCTTCATTCCTGAACTTCAAGGTTCAATGGGAAACGTCCAACTCGCTGATTTACTTATGCTTTTTTATCGTTTAGCTCAGTTCTTTTCATGGCTAGCTGTGGCATGTTTAATGGGGGTATTAGGTGTTCTCCTATTCCCTCCTGAAGCAGAACCAGATTCTAAATCTAATAAAGATACTACTGAAAGAATTATCACTTTAACTCCTAATTTGAAAATCATTTTAAGGATTATTCTCATCGCAGTTCCAGTGTTCATTGGAATTCTTACGTTGGTATTACCGGATAATCTATTTATGGATCCTGAAATTGTAGAACGGTATAATTTAGATATAGAGTTGGAGACAATCTGGGGCTTTCCAATTGGTATTTTTATAATTAACTTAGTACTTTTACCTATTTTCATTATAGCAATTCCGTTTTTGTTTATTTACTTAGCCATAAAAACTTATGGTGTTTTAAGGAAATCTTATGCCTTAAATGCTATAGGATTTCTTCTCTATTACATTGGAAGACTTCTGCAGGGTGTATTTGAAATAGCTCGCTATCCCCATTTAGAATCAACAGTACCACCTCTAATTATATTATTATCGCTGCTAATAATCGTTATTGCTAATAACTATGAACAGCTGAGGTAAAAGAAGAATAATTTATAAATTCTTATTTTATTATTAAATGTAGAGTTTTGAACAAAATTTCATTCTTTTAATAAAAAATTTTTAAAAATAAAATCTTATATTAAAAAATAAAAATATATTTGATTAATCTATATAGAATTAATAATATATTATGAGGGAAAGAAATTATGTCTATCCATGGAAACCAATATCTATTACCATTACTTCTACGTAAAGATCCAAATTTACCTTATATTTATGAGAATGACGAATTAGCGTTGGTATTCTATTTATTGACCAAGGATTTAAAAAATGAGAAGATCTTATCATTTTCAAAATTACTTTGGCCTCTATTAAGTATTCAAGGAATTATCTCAACTCATATAATACTCGACGGTCTTAATATATTTTCTAAGAAAGGTAAATTCAATAATCCTCCTAGGCAACCGTTAATAGGTCATATCTTAAGAAATATAGAAGGGAAATCAGAAATAGAAGTTTTAAACAAGATAATCGATATTTTGACATATAAGGATGTTGAAGCAGAAGAAATCGGAGCTGGAGAGGAATCTGAATATCAGACACTCGCGATTGATGGATTGATTAAACCTGAATACTTGGAATCTATTTTAAAGATAATACCGTATTTAGACTATTTACCAATTACAAATTATTCTCCATTAGACACAAGTATAAGCACGGAAGAAGCTCTCGATCTCTCTGAAAAATATCGTAATACAATTGATACTATGAAAGGAAATGCATTTAGATGGGAAACTCAGATCTCATTAATAGATAAAGAAATAAATAAATGGATGACTGAGCTGACGGTTAAGATTAAAGATGTGGAGTTACTATATTCTTCTCAAATGAATAAAACGAGTTCGACGATTGATAATACCCAAGTGAAAGAGTTATTCGAGTTAGAACACGATAAAATTGATCAGTGGAAAGTAAATGAAAAAAAGAATTTAATAGAAAATAGTACCGTTCTATTTAAGACCGCTGAAAGAAATTTACAAGAAACTATTAAAAAAAATCGGTTTTTTAGCCAAGAAGATTCGCTAAAATCTAAAGTTTTTGAGGATCTTATTCAACCATTCGAAAACCATTTCAATTTTTTAAAAGAAGAGAGCAAAACGTTTATAAATAATGTGGAAAATCTACAAAATAAATTTAATGAAATCAAAGAACAAGCAACGCGAATTGATCTTGAAGCTGAAAAAAAACTAGCAGAATTCAAAGAAAATTTGAATAAAAAACTCCAGGACCGAGATACACAATTAGGTTTATTCAAAGAGGAAAAAGAAGAAAATCTTACCAAACTTAAAAATTTACAAAATGATATTGAAACTCTAAACAACAAGATTAAACAAATTATACAACTTAAAATAAATACCTGTTTTCAAGATGCTAATGATTTAATAGATTGGTCTATAAAAGATACTGAAGTTGATTTATTTTCTAAACCGATTCAATGGATATACATGCCATTGTATGCTATGTTTGTAGAGGATGAAGACTCAATGGAAGAAAAAATGAAGATCATTTTACCCGGGTATATAAATGATATAACTACATTATATGAAGATTTATCAGATTCTTTTAAAGAATTAAGAGCCCTTCTAAATGAAAGAATAGAAGATGATATGAGAATTCGGTCGAATTTCGAATTTTCAGTCGAAAAAAATAATTTGACTAAAGATCCAAATTTTAAGAAAAGAATAGAAATGGGAATCTCCATTTTAAAGAATAAAGGATTAATAAACGAGCAAATTGAAGATAAAATTAAAGAAAAGCTTAATTTTATATCTTAAATTTATTTTTGCTTATTATGTCAGAGTCTAAATTAGACCTAAAAAAAAAAAGGATTAGAGAATTTTTTTCAACATTTATACCGAAGCATAAGCATAAAGATCAGGATATCAGCGAGATCCAAAAAGAAGTTTTGGAAAAAGGTATGATTTATATTCAAGTACATTTACCAGTTGAGAAAATCACAAAAGAGTTTGAGGATTCATTAAAAAAAAAAATTGAACAAAGTATTTTTCGCGCAAATATTCGAGTTGCCGATAAACATGATCTTAAAAGTGTCATGGAGCTTTATAATAAAGCTTGGCTTACTGCTAATACACCATTTCGTCCAATTGAAATAGATTCTTTAAAAACTATTTTTTATGATCCAGATACCATTTTTTTAATTGGCAAAGTATATGGAAGAGATTCTGGATTTGTTATCATTGATTTTGAAGGTGAAAATAAGGAATTTGCGATAATAGCTGCTTTGGGAGTAATACCTAGGTTCCAGCGCAAAGGACTTGGAACCGTATTAGGGATGGCTGCTTGGAATTTTATAAAAGAAAATCATCCGAATGTCAAAGAAATTAGAGCTGAGGTCTATAAAGATAATTTTGGTTCATCAAACTTTATTAAATGGATTGGTTTTGAAGAATTTGGAAAAAAAAGGTATCGAAAAGAAGATTTTTTAATTGAAGAAGATATTGAATAAACCTTTATTTTTTCTAAGATGATAATTCTTGATTAGTAAATAAAATTTTTGGTATTAAAATGTCAGAAGAAACTAGAGTAAGTTTTAAGAGAAAAATGATAAGAAGTCTTTTTTTAGCGCTTGAAAGAAAAGCTAAAACAGAAGTAGAAGTCCAAGACGAAATTGAAGTTTCAGGGATGAAATACATCCAAATGAAATTACCTGTGGAAAAAATTACCCCTGAATTTGAAGAACAAATAAGAAAACGGGTTGAAAAAAATATACTTCGCGCTAAAATTAGAGAAGCAAAAATTGAAGATTTAGAAAGTGTCTCTCATGTCTATAATAGGAGTTGGATGACTTCAAGCACCCCGTATAGTCCATTGACAGCAGATTCTTTAAAACAAATCTTCGATTATCCCGAAACTGTAATTTTAATAGCTAATGTATTTGGAACTGATGCTGGGTTTGTTATACTTGATTTTGAGGGACCTGATGATGAAATTGGTGTAATCGCGGGGCTTGGAGTAATTCCTCGTTTCCAGGGAAAAGGACTTGGAACTGTGTTAGGGATGGCAAGTTGGGATTATTTTAAAAAGAAAGGAGTAAAAGAACTTATATGTGAAGTATATACTGATAATAAAGTATCTTATAGTTTTATAAAATCTTTAGGGTTTGAAGAATACGATACTAGAGTATATTATAGTGAAGATTTTACTTGCTGAAGGGCTATTGATGTTAATAAATGTCAATACATTACACAATGGTAGCATTCTAATCAACTAAAGATTTAATCTTTTCAGTTAATAATGTAATATTATATTCATCATTTAATTCAACGTAATATCTCTTAGCTTTTTCAAAATATGAAATAGCGAGATCTATTAGACCTTTATTGGCATAAATATCCCCTAATTCATGCATTATTTCTGCTATTTTTTTTAAATAATTTAATTCCTTAAAAATATCTAATGCCTCCTCAAAATATCTAATAGATTCTGAATCATCAAATTTCATATAAAGTTGAGCTATTTTATACTTAGATTCTGCATAGCTTAAATCATCACCGAATTTATAATAGATTTCTCCAGCCAATTTATAATAATCTATGGAATTTTTATATTCTGCTTTAGCTTCAAATAAATTTGCTAAACTCTCTAACACAATACTTTCATCAACATGACTGGTTTCAACTTCGGATATTCTTAAAGATTCAAGGCTTTTAAAAAAGTAGTTTTCTGCTTCTTTATATTTATTTTGTAAAAGATTTAACTTACCAAAATAAAGAAGAACTTCCCATTCTAATTTTGCTTTATTTTCTGTTGAAAAACTTTTCCCAATCTTGATTTTATTAATCATCTCTAAAGCTTCTAATAATGATTGAAATGAAGAATTGAAATTTTGAGGTCCTAAAAAATAGTTTAATTTTCCTATTTTAGTAAGAGTAATTATGGTTCCGTATGGATCTTCCATTTGACTAAAATATTCTAAATTTCTTTTTAAAATTTTATCAATTTTATCATACTCTTTTAATAAAAATAAAATATCAACCAAATTGCTTGATGTTTTAATTTCTTCCTTTATGATATTTAATCTTTCTGCTAATTTTAGAGCTTTATCGTAATATTCATAGGAGTGTTCTATGTCTTTTATTAAATAATAAACATTCGCTAAATTATTATAAACTTTAATGAGTTTATCAAAATCATTAATTTTACTAAGAATTTCGATAGATTTTTCAAAATGATATATACTATTTTCAAAATACCCAAGTTCCTCCTGAATCAATCCGATTTCATTATGAGCAATTGCCATATTTAAAAGATCATTATCTTGATTAAAAATATATAAAGCATTTTCTAATGTTTTTAAAGCCAAGGAATAATCTTTTTTTGAAAAAAGTAAGCCAGATTTTTCAAATAACAAAATATCAATCTGTTCTCCTTTTTTTATTTTATTTTCTATTAAATTATCAATTTTTTGGATATCCGAGTCAATTTCATTCATATTGATAAGATTAAAATCGTATAACCTCACGTTAGCTTTTAAATCTGAATTTGAATAAGGCGAAACTACATCCAGAACTTCTTGATTTTGCAAATCAACTATAAGGGGTTTGTTGCAATGATGACAGTAAGACCAGTGTTCCTGCAATGGCTTTTTACAATATGGACAATTTTTCATAATTACTCTAACTTATAAAAGGACTTATAATAAAACAAGAAAATTTCGTTATATAAAATTATTTAAGCTAAAAAAATTACATGGATTACTCTAAAATTTTCATTATTTTTCATAGATATGAGGGTTATTAATTCTTTCTGCTCTCTCGGTAAATTTTTAATTCATTCTCTATATCCTTTTCAGATAATCCTAGAGAGTTTAATAAAATTCGCAATTGTATTATTGAATTTTTAGATTTAATCCTTTCAGCTAAACTCAAGGCTTTTATATACTCATTTTTAGCATCTTTAAGTTTCCCCTGGTAAAATAGAGTCTCACCTATATAGCTTAGACCCTTTAAAATTAATTCACTATAATTTGAATCAATTGCTTTATTTGTTCCATTTTTGAAATAATTTAATGCCTCTTCTAATTTAGAAGCTTTCTTCTTCAAAATCCCCATATTAAAATAGGAAATTATAGTACCTTTAGCATCCTTAAGTTTCTCAAATGCTTCCAAGGACTTTTTATATAATTCAAAAACGACTTCCCATTTTTCTTGAATCTCATGGATATGAATCAAATTACCTATGCAGTCTAATAAATTATATACATCATTATTATCCGAACAAATAGCAGAACACTCTAAGAATTTATCACATGCTTCATCTAATTGGTTTAGGTTGATTAAATTATTTCCAATACCTATTAGACAGGTAATTTGTTCTTGAAATTGATTTAGTTCTTTATAAATTTCATATGCTTTAGTATAATATGAAATTGACTGGTCATATTGCCCTTTTTTAAAATATAATATCCCTAAAACACCATAAACAGATGCTTGACCTAACCTATCGAACTGTTTTTTAAAATGTTTTAAACATATTTGGAAATTTTTCTCAGATTCCTCATATTGCTCAATTTCTAACTGTAAAAAGGCAATATCACTTAATTCCTTTATGTAATCTGAACCTTTTGCGATTTTTTCTAATTCCTTTAAATTATCAAGCTTTTTAT
>JBHLNT010000006.1:0-76932 GCA_048941265.1 Promethearchaeota archaeon | reverse complement strand
ATAAATCTGAGTAATTGATTATATTATTTTTTTGAAATTTTTTTAAAAATTTCTCAAGGTCTGTTTCAGGAAATTTTTCTGCCACTAGAAAAATTGTATTCTCTCCAGTTGCTTTACTTTGAGCAATCCATCTATTCTTCTTCATATTGGAAATTCCAATATAAAAAATATTTTTTTCCAATTTAGCAGATTTTAATAATTCATCTATTTCAATTTCTTTAATATTGCGTTTCAATAAAATATTAAGTAATTGTCGTTCAGGTAGACCATCTCTTAAGTAAGATAAACCCTCCTCATTTAAAGATATTTGAAATATTTCGTCCTCCTTAAAGCTACCTAAATTTACATCTATTAAATCATTAATTGCTGACATAAGAATAATATAATCAATATTTAATTCCTTTGCGAGCTCTGAAGCTTCACAGTCAGCGTTCTTTTCTTTAAGGATATTTAAAATTTCAATAACTTGCTTTTTTAGCTTAATACCCATATTATAAAATCCTATTTATTATTCTTTTCGTTATAGTTTTTCTAAATATTTAATGTATTTAAATTTTTTGGCTAAGAAATTGCCTGAAATTGAGCTATCTTAAATTATTTAGAAGATGTTCGGTTTAATACTAGTGAATTTTAATTATTTAGAATATTGGAAAATAAATTTTTTCGGCAGCCAAGAGAATACTAAATGAACTACTACTCTCTTGGCAAAATAAAGAAATTAAAGAATTTTAAATCGTATACATGCTTGTTCGTGAAGCTAATAATATTGAACACTATATTCATATTTGTTTCTACTCAAGCATTATTACGATTTTAATATGTTAAAATAAGCATTACTAAAAAATTTTATGATAAAAAGTATAAAAATGCTTAAGTTTTTGAATCTCGTTTTGGTTGTAAACTTTCTTTCTTTTTAGATTCTGTTGGTCTTTTTAATTTTACAGAATAAATCTGTTTAATTTCCATTGATTTATTGCATTTATTGCAGGTATCAATCTTCTGAAACACAAAATCTCCTTGTTCATAATTTCTAACTTTAATTAAGCCACATAATCCGCATACTAAGATCGTTAAGGTTTGTCTTATTGGTTCTGGTGTTTGTTTTTGCACCTGCATAATAGTTGTACCAATGCATATCAGAAAAAATCCAATAAATAAGTTTGACCATTGATCAGGACCAAATCCGAAATAAATGAACATAGCACCGGCCAGAATAAAAAAAATCACAAGAAGATTTTTTAATACGCTCTTTAATGTAATTCCTTTCTTTAAAATCTCCTCATCGTCGTCTTCTTCATCAATCATAAAAAAACAGCAAAACTTTTTTTTTTTCTAATAATTAACTGTACTATGCTTTATAATAGAAAAGCATAAATAAATATTATTATTATCAAATTTAGATAAAAAATCAATTAAAATACTTAATTTTAAAAAAAATGTTAAATAATTTTTTACAATTTGGGACCGATAGAACAGCAGATCCATTATCCTTACTCTTAAATTTATTGTTCTTTTTACTTATTTTTGTAAGTATGTTTTATGGTCAGCGCATTCAGAGCTGGAAAGCTGCAAAAGAGATTCAAGCTGGATTAGAGAAACTAAAAAAATGGGATGACGAATGCAAAGAGATTCTTCTTAATGAATTTAAAAAGTATGCAGAAAAAGCAGAAACTGATAAGGATCTTGCTATAAAACTCGAAGATTTCATGACATTTATTGCTATTTTACCTGTGACACTTGATCCTTATGGAATAATTCCTAAGATTGACCATATTATTGATGTGAGAGATTATAGGTTTCAAGAAGAAGTGGCAATGTTAGCGCCTCATGCAATTGACTCTAAAAGACAATCTTTAGAAAATTTATTAGAAGCTTCCATGGCTGTAGATTTTATTTATCGATTAATTAAACACTATCTAATTTTAGGTAAAAAATCAAAATCAATGATCCTACTTTTACAAATATCAATGCAGATGGCCTTAATTATGGCAATGGCGAAATCTTTCTACTATGCAACAAAAGCATTTGCGGAGGGAAGTCCAATAGGCGACGCACTTGGTCCGATGGTTGCTGGAAGATTTGTAAGAGATGTATCCAATAATGGTGAAGTTGAAGCAGTTGAAATCTCTAAAGATACAATAGTTCAAGAAGTAAATTTTGAAGATAGGATAATCTATGTAGTTCGAGCCAAAGGTCCGGGAGGAACTGTTGGAAAACCTGGAAAAGCAATTAAAAAATTAGTTGAAGAAAACCCTGATGCAATTTCACGGATAATCATGATAGATGCTGGCTTAAAACTTTCAGGAGACAAAACTGGTTCAATAGCAATAGGTGTTGGAGCAGCTATAGGAGGTATTGGTGTTGAGAAATATTATATTGAAGATTCTTCTACAGGAAAGACCATTCCTATTGATGCTTTAATATGTAAACAATCTCTAGAGGATGCTATCACTACTATGAAGCGTACAATTACTCAATCTGTTCCATTAATAGTCGAGAAAATTAAAATGGCAATTAGAAAGAGAACCGAAAAGAACACTAAAGTTATTGTCGCTGGTATTGGAAATACAATAGGAATTGGTGTGTAGAGTAGAGAAAATTTCCTTCTTTTAAATCTTTTTTATATCATTTTATTTCAATTTTTTAATACTATTTGTTTAATCTAGATTTAATAAAATAAGATTTAACATTTAAAACTCAATAAGATGTTAGAAAAATTTTAAAATTCTTTGCTTACTATCCTTTCTTAATTTAAAATATAAAAATTAAGAAAAAAATTTATAAAAATAAAAGTTTAGAGGCGAAACATAATGCCAAAATTTGCATCCGACGAATGGGCTAAAGCTTTTTGCAAAGAAGTAAATGCCAATCAAAATTATCGAGAGGCTGCTTCCTGGTGGGAAGGAGATTTTATATTCGTGATTGAACCGAGTGGGAATTTGGATCATGAAATAAAAATGTTTGTAGGTCTATTAAAAGGTGATTGCACTGGCACTAAAACCTTAGCTCCGGGAGAGGAGTTTGATATTTTAACTCCAAACTCACCTCCTAGACCCTTAAAAGAGGGAGAAAAAGTAGGTGCTGAATTCGTTTTCTCTGGAACTTATGATAACTGGGTAAAAGTACTTAAAAAAGAACTTGATCCAATTCAAGGTTTAATGGCAGGTAAATTCAAATTAGTTGGAAATATGGCTAAGGTAATGAGAGCCACCAAAGCGGCTCAAGAATTAGTTAATAGTACGACCAAAGTGGAAACAGAGTTTTATTAATTTAATGATTACTCTTTTTTTTAAATATTATTCTATCAATTTTTTTCTTTTCAAGGAATTTAAATTCAAGACTTCTTATTATTGAGTTTAAGTAATATTATATAATTTTAAGTTAATTTGAAATTTGTTTATAACAAAAAGTAAAAGAATAATGAAATATATATCTCATATGCGTAAAATATAAAAATTAACGGTTTTGTTTTTATTTTAATAAGAAATTGAAGATGATGGAGTTTTTAGAGTAGTATGACAATTGATAGCGATCATAAATTAGTTTATGAGTTTAAAGAGGGGAATAAGGATCTAAAGAATATCTTGGGTGGTAAAGGAGCTAATCTTGCAGAGATGACCAATTTAGGATTAAACATTCCACAAGGATTTACAATCACTACCGAAGCCTGTTTAGATTATTTTGAAAATCCAGAAAAGGTAATGCAAAAAATTAGACCAAAAGTACTAGAGAAGCTCAAGGCATTAGAAGCAATAACGGGTAAGAAGTTTGGAGATGAAAAAAATCCTTTATTAATAAGTGTCAGATCTGGTGCCCCTATATCTATGCCCGGAATGATGGATACTGTTCTGAATTTGGGATTAAATGACCAGAGTGTCATAGGTTTAGCTACACTAACCGATAACCCTCGATTCGCTTATGATTCTTATCGCAGATTTATTCAAATGTTCGGCGACGTTGTAATGGGTATTGGGGATGAAAATTTCGAAAGATTTTTAAATAAATATAAAAGATTGATAGGTAGAAATGCTCAAGATACAGATCTACAAGTAAATGATCTTCAAAAGATAATCACAGATTATAAGGTCCTATATGAAAAGGAAATTGGAGAACCTTTCCCACAGGATCCCTTTGATCAGCTATTTTTAGCAATTGAAGCAGTTTTTAAATCATGGAACAACAAGAGAGCTATAACATATCGAAAAATAAACGCTATTCCTAATTTTGGTACAGCTGTAAATATTCAGGCAATGGTATTCGGAAATAAAGGATGGAATTCAGCAACAGGAGTAGCATTCTCAAGAGATCCATCCACAGGAGAACGAATAAGATTTGGAGAATATTTAATAAATGCTCAAGGAGAAGATGTTGTAGCTGGGATAAGAACTCCAAAAATAATAGAAGAAATGAAAAATGAATTCCCTGAAATTCATGACGAATTAATAAATACCATGGAAAAATTAGAAAATCACTATAGAGATATGCAAGATATTGAATTTACAATTGAAAACGGGAAATTATTTATACTTCAGACAAGAAATGGTAAAAGAACACCCTCTGCCGGAGTTAAAATTGCTGTTGATATGTACCATGAGGGGTTAATTTCTAAAGAAGAGGCCATAATGAGAAACGATCCCAAAAAAATCTCTAAATTAATGTTTAAAAGTATAGATGAGAAAGGAGTTATACGTGTTTTAGCGAAAGGAATTAGCGCATCACCTGGAGCAGTATCTGGAATTGCAATATTTGATGCGGATTCAGCTGAGAAATTAGCAAATGAGGGTCAAAAAGAAATAATATTAGTTCGTCCTCAAACAAAACCTGATGATGTTCATGGACTTTACGCTGCAAGTGGAGTATTAACTCAATTTGGAGGGAAAACCTCTCATGCTGCGGTAGTTGCAAGAGGTATGGGAAAACCAGCTGTTGTGGGAGCACAGGATATCGAAATTGATGAAGAAAAAAGAGAGTTTACAGTTGCGGATACAATTATCAAAGAGGGTAGTTATATTACAATAGATGGATCAACAGGAAGAGTTATTGAGGGAAAAGTCCCTCTCATTGAGCCAGAAATTAAAGGTGAATTTTTAGAATTATTAAAAATGGCCGATGAAGTAAGGAAATTGGGAGTGCGAGCTAATGCCGACACTCCAGTAGATGCTCAAAAAGCACTAGAATTTGGTGCAGAGGGGATCGGACTCTGCAGAACTGAACATATGTTTATGGCCCAAGAAAGATTACCTGTTGTGCAATCCATGATAATGTCAAGAACGAAAGAAGATCGTCAAGAGTATTTAAATAAAATTTTGCCAATGCAACAAGGTGATTTTTATGAGATCTTTAAAATTATGGAAGGAAAACCAGTTACAATCCGATTATTAGATCCGCCTCTTCATGAATTTTTACCTGAGCTATCTATTGTTTTGTTAGAGTATCAAGAATTAAAAATGACAAATGAATTATCAAAATCTCTATTAAATATAAATCCTTTGGATAAAGAAATTGCTACTAAAAATAAAGTAATTAGTTTGATTAGATCTTTATCTGAAGAAAATCCTATGATGGGTTTAAGAGGATGTCGTTTAGGAATAGTGTGGCCAGAAATTATTGAAATGCAAGTTAAAGCAATATTCGAAGCTGCTTGTCAACTAAAAAGAGAAGGTATTGATGTAATTCCTGAGGTTATGATTCCTTTAGTGGGGATGATTTCAGAATTAAAATTTATCAAAAAGGATTTAGTTAAAATTGCAAAAGAAATTATTGAGAGATATGGAGTAGAACTTAACTATAAATTTGGCACTATGATAGAAATACCTCGGGCAGCACTTACTGCGGATGAAATTGCTGAAGAAGCAGAATTTTTTTCATTTGGAACAAATGATTTAACTCAAATGACGTTTGGCTTTTCAAGAGATGATGCTGAAAGTAAATTTTTACCTATCTATTTAAATAAAGAGATATTAGTTGAAAATCCCTTTGAAACAATAGATCAAAAAGGCGTTGGGACACTTATGAAAATGGGCATAGAATTAGGTAGAAAAACTCGATCTGATTTGAAATGTGGTATTTGTGGAGAACATGGAGGAGAACCAAAATCTATTGGATTTGCTCATTCTATTGGATTAGATTATGTGTCATGTTCTCCATTCAGAATTCCCATTGCCAGATTGGCAGCGGCTCAAGCAGCAATTATGGAAAACAATACTGAATAAACTACTTAAACCTCTAAAAAAATCCCATATGAATTTTAAAAATTACAAACTCATATTTTAAGCTTAATACTAATTCAGAGTCTTTAAAATCCATAAAGATTTTATCAATTAGTATATTTACTTATTTAAAATTAATAGAGTGAATGCTTAGATGACATTATCTATAGATGAAAAAATTGATTTAATAAAACAAGTTGGCGAAGAAATCATAGATGTAGATGAATTACGAGATATGATACTTTGGAAACTAGAACATAAACAAAAAATTTATGCTTATGATGGATTTGAACCTTCTGGTAATATTCATATAGCTCAAGGACTTTTACGAGCAACAAACGTAAATAAATTAACTAAGGCAGGAATTACTTTCAAATTTCTCGTTGCTGACTGGCATGCTGCAGCTAATCATAAATTTGGTGGAGATTTAAACATTATTAAAAAGGTTGGAGATTTCTTTATCGAAGTTTGGAAAGTCTGCGGAATGGATTTAGATAATGTTGAATTTATCTATGCTTCTGATATTGTAAGAGACCCTTCTTATTGGGAACTTGTTTTAAATATAGCAATAAATAGCTCTTTAAAAAGAGTGAAGCGTTGTACTCAGATTATGGGAAGAAGTGAATCTGATAAGTTATCAGCTTCTCAAATTTTGTATCCATTGATGCAGGCAGCCGATATTTTTTATTTACCTGCGGATATTTGTCAATTAGGATTAGATCAAAGAAAGGTAAACATGTTGGCAAGAGAAATTGCTAAAAAGATAAATAGACCAAAACCGGTAGCAGTTCATCATCATATGTTAATGGGCTTAACAAAACCGCCTGATAGCGATTTAAACGGGATAGAAAGGTCAATTCAACTTAAAATGTCTAAATCAGACCCAGATACTGCCGTATTTATGTTAGACTCTTTTGCAGATATAAAACGCAAAATAACTAAAGCTTATTGTCCACCGAGACAAATTGAGGAAAATCCAATATTAGAATATTGTAAATACATCATATTTGAACGAATCGATAAATTTTCTGTTGAAAGACCTGAAAAATATGGCGGAAATGTAGAATATTCCTCTTACGAAGATCTTGAAAGAGACTATGCCGCTGGTAAATTGAATCCTCCAGATTTAAAACCCGCGGTTATAAAGTGTTTAAATCAATTCCTTGAACCCATAAGAGAACATTTTGAAAAGAATAAAACAGCTAAGGAATTGGCATTATTTGTTCAAAAGCAATATAAAAAAATGAAATCAAAGTAAAAATACTTAATTTTATTATGGTTAGATGTTTAATAATTGGAGATGCTCATATTCCAAGAAGAGCAAAAAGCGTGCCCAATGAAATTATAAAAAAATTGAATGAATTAACTAATAATAGAGTCTTCGACTACACGTTTTTTACTGGGGATTTAATAACTGCTTTTGATTTTATCGATTTTTTAAAATTAAAAACAAAAAATAAGGTCTTTATTGTTATTGGAAATATGGATTATTATGGTGGAAATAGGAATGCACCACTTTATCAAAACTTAAATATAAGTCTTAAAGACAATGAGATTTTATCGATAGGACTTACACATGGTCATCAAATTGAGCCAAGAGGTGATCATTCGCAATTAGAATATATAGCAACAAATGAAAAAAATTTCAATATCTTAATTTCTGGACATACCCATAAAGAGGAAGTATTTCTTACTAAAAATGGAATTTTATTAATAAATCCTGGAAGTGTTACTGGAGCATGGTCCTTTATCGCTAGTGGTATTCCCTCATTTATCACTATTCAGATTAATGAGGAAAATAAGAATATTGACGTCACTTTATTCCAATTAGAAAAAAGATCTAATAACTTCGATGAATTAACATCATATTTTATATTTGAAAAAAACACTATTCATTATAGATATTAAATCAATATTACAAAAAAAGAGAGAATAATGGGCAGTGTTCCAATAATAGAACCTGAGAAGATCTATTCTAATCTAATTAATGAAAATATTAATAAAAATGAAGCTTTAGCGCAATTAATTTCATTAGTGGAAGAGAGCTCTGATGCTAAAATTAGAATTAAAAGTTTGGAATTTATTAAGAAACTAAATATTACTAATAATAAAATTTTTAAATTAATTGAAAATTGTTTAATTTCAGATGATAATGAATTTGTACGTGTTACAGCAGCTAAAATTATCGCATTATCGTTCCCAAAAAAGGGTGTAAAACCTTTGAAATGGGCACTCCATCATGAAACTTCACCTTTAGTATTGGATACAATCTCTAAATTATTTGAGGGTGTTGGAGATGTTTATTTTAAATAGATCCTAATTTTAAAAAAGAAATAGACTAGGGAAAATTTCTTGATTTATTTCAATTTTCTTAATATTAAATAATCATGGGATATCGAAAAACTATTTATTATTTGTTGCTTTTAAATTTTTAATACTTTTAAGGTTCTGAGATATTATGTTCGATGTTCATTTTGACAAGAAAGAAGGCTCAAAACTCAAGTTGTTTACTCCCGGACCTGTGTATGTCCCGGAAAGAATATTGAAAGAGTTAGCAAAACCAAATGATACTCATCGATCTACGCCCTATTCAGAGATGCATCAATTTGCGATAGAGGGTCTTAAAAAGGTCTTATACACAAAAAATGAATGCTTAATTTTTTCAACATCAGCCACTGGAATTATGGAGGCTTGTATGAGAAATCTTATTAAGCAAGATGAGAAAGCATTAGTCTTATCAATAGGAGCTTTTGGTGATCGATGGTATGAAACTGCTTTAACTAATGGAAAAGATGTAGTAAAAGAAGTAGTAGAATGGGGGGACGCAATAACGCCTGAATTTGCAGAAGAAGTACTTTCTAAGGAAAAATACTCCGTTGTTTGCCTCCAATCAAATGAGACTTCAACGGGAGTTTATAATCCAATTGATGAGATCGTTCCAATTATTAAAGATTCGGGAGCTTTAGTGTGCATTGATGCAACTTCATCAATGGCTGGTGTTAAATTAGAGGTTGACAGATTAGGTATAGATGTGTGTTTAGCGTCAGTTCAAAAATGCTTCGCTTTACCCCCTGGTTTAGCTGTCTGTTCAATATCAGATGATGCTATTAAAAAATCATCTGAAGTTAAAAATAGAGGAATTTATCTTGATTTTATTGGTTTAGTAAAGAAAAATAAATCACATCAAACTCCAAACACTCCCCCTATTCCACAAATTAGGGCTTTGGTGGCTCAATTGGATTATATTTTAAATGAAGAAGGATTAGAAAAAAGATTTCAGAGACATAAACAACTAGGAATACGAACTAGAATTTGGGCACGCGATGCAAACTTAGAAATGTTTTCGAAAAAGGGTTATGAGTCAGATACGGTTTCTACAATAAAAAATACGTTTAATATTGATTATTCTGAAATGATTGAACTAATGTTAATGAAAAGTTATCGCATCGTGAATGGATATGGAAATTTAATAAATAAAACTTTTAGAATTGGTCATATGGGTGAAATAACGGTCAAAGATCTTGAAGGTATGCTAGAAGTTTTAACAGATATTATTTCAGAATTAAGATTAAAAAAACTTGAGAAATAATTCTGGATTTAATCTCCTTTTGTTTTAATTTAGCTAAATAATTAAAATTTATTTTGTTGTTTTAATCTTGTCCAAAACAAGAACTTTCGGGAGTTTTAATAGAAGTCCTACATTACGCTTTCCATTACTACTCTTTTCAAACCGAAATTTTTTATATCCAAACTTGTTTTTTTAAGTTACCATATGAATTGTTGAATTTTGTCGATTAAGCCAATATAATAAATCTACAGGTTCTACTAATACACCTAAATCATGTTCTTCTAATTTTCACTTTTCTAACTTATAATTTCCATCTTCAGCAATTATATTTAACCAGAAATAATAATCTTTTTCGATTTGTAATCCTAAATTAAATCTTACTTTAAATTTATTAATTAGTTTCACATTTTTGGGATTTCTTAATTTATCTTCGATTATACTTGCAATGGCTCCTTTGAATGTTAAATACAAATTCTCTTTTTCAGACTTTTTCATAAATCATTCCTCGAATTAAATTTATTTAAAGATTACCATGAAATATGTTACCGAAAATTTTAATTATAAATCAATGTAATTTAGAATGTAAGCTTTAAAGTTTAAATTTAAAATATTTAAAAAATAAATCCTTAAAAAAAACTTAGGTGAAAACCATATATGTGGTATTTTTTTAGCCCTGGTATAATCTATGGAGAAGATGCAATTGATTTTTTGCAAAATATAACCGGGCAGAAATGTTTTATTATTACTGACAAAGTTTTGGAAGAGCTTGGCTATTTAAAAATCCTTACTGATAAATTAGAAAGTTATGGAAAATCTTATCAAGTCTTTACAGATGTAAGACCTGATCCAACTGAAGAAGGTGTTCTTAAGGCTAAAGAACTTTTAATCTCTTATGGACCAGAGATAATAATTGCATTGGGAGGTGGTTCAGTAATGGATACAGCTAAAGCAGGTTGGGCATTATATGAATATCCTGAATTTGGTGTCGATGATTTACATCCTTTTAACATGGAATTGTATAATTTAGGGAAGAAAGCAAAGATGGTTGCTATACCAACAACGTCAGGGACGGGTGCAGAAACAACTTGGGCAGTAGTTATTTCTAGATATGAAGAGGATGTGTGGAAAAAGTTAGAACAAGCACATAAAGGATTAATCCCTACATATGCGATTGTGGATCCAATTTTTCCATCAGGAATGCCTCCCGAATTAACTCGAGATACCGCATTCGATACACTTGCCCATTCTGTTGAAGGGCTAGTTTCTGTTTGGAGAAATGAATTTAGCGATGCTTTATGTATAAAAGCCATCGAACTCGTATTTAAATATTTACCTGTTGCTTATAAAGATGGTAATAATATGGAGGCGAGAGATTTCTTACATCAAGCTGCAACTATCGCAGGATTAGGATTTGGTAATGGACAAGCTCATTTGGGTCATTCCATGGGTCATAGTTGGGGCGCGGTTTTTCATACTCCTCATGGAAGGGCTGTTGGTCTGTTTCTTCCGTATGTAACACAATATTGTCTTAATAATCCAGATGAAAATGATGTATCCACTGAAATTTTAGGCAGAAGTGCAAAAAAATTAGGATGGGCGGACTGGTCTGATGATAATCGTAAAGCAGCATATATCATTATCGATAAACTTAAAAATTTAATGAAAGAAGTTGATTTCCCATTTAGTCTTAAAGAATTAGGAATTTCTCGAGAAGATTTTGATAATAATTTGAAGATGTTAGTGAATCTCTGTTTTCAAAGCTCTAGCAGTGTGATGAGTCCAAGGTCTCCAAATGCAGAGGCCTATAATAAAATTTTTACTTACGCTTATGAAGGGAAAGATATTGACTTTTAATATTAATTCTTTTTCTCTTCCTTTTTTTTTAATTTCATAATATAGAATTTTATTTCAATTTCTGCGTTTTTTTATGTTAAAAATAAATATTACCCTATTTTATTATTTTTTAATAGTGTTATGAAATTATTTGGTAAATAATATAATACATCGAAATTGATCTGATGGGAATTCTAAAAGAAGAACTGAGGGTTTTAGAAAACCTTGAAAGAGAAATTGGTGGTCCAATACCAGAAGTTAAAGAACTTGAATATTATGTGTTCGGTTATATGGTGAAAAACGAACATATAACTGGATTAGGTCTATTTTCATGTGGTTTAACCTCTATTCCAGATTTTATAACATCATTAAAAAATCTTAAAAGAATCTATTTAAGAGGTAATCGTTTAAATAAAATTTCAGATCAGTTTTGCACCCTTTCCAATATTGAAATATTAGATCTAAGTGAAAATAAATTAAAAAACCTGCCTGATTCAATTAATCGTCTCAATTCACTCAAAGAATTGTATTTAGAATCAAATAATTTAGAAATTTTACCAGAATCAATCGGCTCTTTTAAAAATTTAGAATTCCTCGACTTAAGTGAAAATAATTTAAAAGAATTACCTGATTCCTTAAATAATTTGAAAAACTTAAAAACCCTTGATTTAAGTGGAAATCAACTGAGTTCTTTCAATGAGAAATTAAATTCACTCTCATCTTTAGAAATCTTATATTTAGGAAATAATAATCTAACAACTTTGCCCGAATCGATTGGTTCATTTTCATCTCTTAAAAGATTAAATTTGAGAAATAACAAATTATTATCATTAGCAGATTCAATAGGAGAATTAAGAGCCTTAAATTCCCTATTTTTAAAAGGAAATACGTTAGAGTTTTTGCCTGATTCTATTGAAAATCTCAAAAATCTTAGATATTTAGGATTAAAAGAAAACAATTTAAATTCTCTGCCCGAGAATATAGGTTCACTTTTATCCTTAGAAAATCTAAGTATATCCTCTAATAATTTAAAAAAACTCCCTATTTCATTAAGTTCTTTAAAATCACTCATGAGACTTACTATTCGTGATAATAAATTAAAAAATCTTCCAGAATCATTTGGTGAGCTCTCAAATCTAAGGATTTTACGTCTAGACCGAAATTTTTTGACTGATCTTCCTGAATCAATTGGAAAATTAAAAAAACTGGAAAGTTTAAAAATTTCTCGCAATAAATTGCAATCTTTACCAGAGACAATTAGGTCTTTAACATCATTAAAAGAATTAGATTTGTATGATAATATGTTAGAGAATTTACCTGATTCAATAGGTTTTCTGACTTCACTTGAAATATTAGACTTGAGTAAAAACAATATTAAAATTTTACCAAAGTCATTGGGTAAATTGTCTTCACTTAAAGAATTGGATTTATCAAATAACAAATTAACATCTCTGCCTGAAACTATTGGAAATATATTATTGATACAAAATTTGATTTTAGGATTTAATAGATTAAAAACAATACCTCAATCCATCGGTTTACTTTCTAAATTAGAAGTACTAGATTTAGGTAAAAATATTTTAATAGAGATTCCTGATTCAATAGGTTCTTTAAAATCGTTGAAATACTTATATTTATATTATAATGAACTTAAAGATATTCCGGAATCTATTGGTAAGCTTTCATCTTTAAAATACTTATATTTAGGAAATAATAAAATAAAGAATATTCCTAAATCCGTTGGAAAGCTAAAATCACTTAAATATTTATTTCTAAGAAGCAATCAATTGACTAACATAGAACCAATTTACACACTCAAGTTAATTAAAAAACTTAAATATTTGAATTTAGAAAAAAATAAATTCAAGGAATTTTCGGATTCTTTGACAGATTTAGAAAAGCGTGGTGTGAAGATCTACAAATAATCGGTCTAATTTTCCTAATATATTTTTTATTCTCTCCAGTATTTTTCTAAAATTCCGTTTTAAAATCAAAAAGAAAATATATTTTAAATTGAAATAAAAATAATTATATGTAAAAAATTAATGTTACAAAAAAAGAAAATAAGGAGCGAAAAAAATGAATGGTTTTATTGGAAAACTCTTAAAAGTTGATCTAAGTACCAAAGAAATAATTGAAGAACCAATTAATGAGGAGATCGCAAACAATTTTCTTGGTGGTACCGGTTATGCTTGTCGTTATTTATATGATCATATAGATAAAGATACAGATCCATTATCTTCAGATAACATATTAATGTTTATGCCTGGATTCTTATGTGGTTCAAATACACTCACAAGTGGTAGATTTGCAGTGTGCGCTAAATCACCATTAACCGGTATTTGGGGAGAGGCTATTTGTGGTGGATTTTTTGGACCTGAATTAAAAAAGACTGGATATGATGGAATAATTATTAAAGGAGCATCGGATAATCCTGTGTATCTAGCAATTACGGAGAACAGTGCCGAATTAAAAGATGCATCTTCATTATGGGGTAAAGGTATATTTGAGACTTCAAAAATTCTTAAAGAACTATCGGGTTCAGACCTTACTAGAATCGCGTGTATAGGTCAAGCCGGAGAAAATTTAGTAAGATTTGCAACTGTTGCATCGGAAGAGAAAGCAGCAGGAAGAACAGGAATGGGAGCAGTTATGGGATCTAAAAAGTTAAAAGCTATTACAGTAAGAGGCAAAAAAAGAGCATATGAACCTGCTGATCCTGATAGCTTTAAAATTGCTGCAGAAAAAATCAGAGAAAACGTATCATCTTCATTCGCATCTCAAATGCTTAGTATTCTCGGTACTTCGGGGGCTCTTGATAAATACAATTCTGAAGGAGAATTACCAATAAAATATTGGACTTTAGGTAGTTGGGATGGTGCTTTTAATATTTCAGGAGCAACAGCTTCAGAAAAAATTTTTAAAGCGAATTATCCTTGTTTTGCTTGTTCAATTGGATGTGCCAAAAAGGCAGAAGTAACCGAGGGAGAATATAAAACCGAAGGCCAAGTAGAAGCACCTGAATATGAAGCTGTTGTTGGATTTGGATCATTAATTTTAAATGATAATCTTGAAGCAATAGTTAGAGCAAATGAGTTGTGCAATGATTACGGAATAGATACTATTAGCGGTAGCAGTACAATTGCATTTGTATATTACTTATTCAATAATGGTAAAATAAAATCCCAGGACATTGATGGTTTAACACCAGTGTGGGGTGATGTAAAACCGGCTTTGGAATTAATAAAAAAAATTTCGCTAAGAGAAGGAATTGGCGATATTATGGCGGAAGGATCCGATGCATTAGGGAAAAAATTTAAGATTCCTCAGGATGAAATCGCAACAGTCTATGGAATGGAAGTACCCTATCATGATTTAAGACGTTGTTTTGGAATGGCTATCGGTTACGGAGTAGCTACCCCCCGTGGTCCATGTCATTGTTCGTGTGATGTCTTTCTAATTTTATTAGGACTACCATTTGAAGAGCTTGGAATTGAACTGATTGATTGGTACTCAGATGGTGAAGATATGGCAATCATAAGTGCTCTTGCTCAAGATTATCGAGCATTAAATAATTCTTTAATATTATGTGGATTTTGTAATCCCCCTCCTTCGATGACCGCGGAATTAATCCAAGGGGCATTAGGAATAGAATGTGATGTTGAAAAATTAAAAGTTTTAGCTGAAAGAATTTATATGATGAAGAGATTGTTTAATCTAAAAATGGGAATTACGCCTGCTGACGATAGATTACCTCAAATATTACTAAAGCCACTTAATGAGGGTGGTTCAGCTGGAAAAACACCCAATTTTCAGAAATTAAAAGACGCTTATTATAAATACAGAACATTTGATCCCGAAACTGGTTTACCTAGTCAAGAAAAATTGAAAAATTTAGGTCTAGTTAAACTCTAATATTTTTTTTTCTTATTTGAATTTAATTAATTGATTTTTATAATGAATAAGAGTTTTTCTTGTAAGTTTTATCTGTGAAGATATATAATTTATCCTTTCCATCACCAATAACAAAATCTTCAATCTCCAATTCTATAATAATACTATTAGTTTTGTTCCCCGAGATGCTAGATCATGAAGGATTTTAGCATCAATCCCTGAATTTTTTGCCTCCTCAATAATCGTACGATTCTCAGTAAGTTCATTGTCGTATCATAAGATGTTTGTTGTTAAATAAGTCTTTAATTCTTTTTTTTGCAATAATATACAACTTTTATGAGTTCTCCTAAATTAAAATTTTCTGTATAAGATCTCATATTAAATTTTTTTATTCTGAAATAGATAGAATCTGCGTAATTTGATGCCCCTTTAATTGCTTTAAAATTTCTTGCAGGTGCTAATAATTCTACTCTCTTCAATATATTATTTTTTTTTATTAACTTTTTCTAAACTTTTAAATTTAAAGTTGAGATGATAACATCACAATTGCCTTTTAAAATAATCGTTTATTTTTTGAGTGATGTAATTAATTTCTTCTTCCCTTAAGAAAGGATGCATTGGTAGACTAATTAATTCATTAGAAAATTTTAAGGTTTTTTCATTATCAAAAATATCAAGATGTTTAAATGGATTAGTTTTTTGAATAGGAATAGGATAATGAATTATTGTGGGTATATTGTTTTTAAGTAAATATTTTTGAAAATCTTCTCTTTGTTTTATTCGAATAGCATAAATGTGATAAACTTGTTTATTAATGTAAGGCGCCGTCTTGGGGGTAATAACTTGCTCATTATTTTCGAATAATTCATCATATCTTTTCGCAACTTTAATCCTCATATCATTCCATTTATCTAAATGTTTTAATTTTTCGTTTAAAATAATTGCTTGGATCGTATCTAACCTATTATTCCAACCTTTCATATCATAATAATATTTTTTACTAGAACCATAATTTCTTAAAGATAATAATCGATTATTTAAGACTTCACTATTTGTTGTTATAATACCAGCATCTCCAGCAGCTCCTAAATTTTTACCTGGATATAGGGAAAATGCTGAAATATCTCCTAGACTTCCCACTTTATTATTTATTACCATTGCTCCATGGGCCTGTGACGAATCTTCTAAAATGTAACAATTGAATTTCTCTGCAATTTGAAGTATACTTTTCATATCTGATGGATGACCGTACAAATGAACTGGAATTATAACACATGTCTTCCAATTTTTCCTATTTTTTGTTAAATATGACTCTAATAACTTTACATCAATTTGATAATAATTATCGCAATCCACTAATATCATTTCATAATTCAAGTCAGGTACGTAAGTAACAGCTAATGCAGTGGCAATAAAGGTATTAGCAGGAATTAAAATGCCGCAAGGAGATTCTAATTGAAATGCTGCTAAGCATAATTTTAATGCATCTGTTCCGTTGGAAACACCTATTGCATATTCAGTGCCACAATAAGCTGCAAAATTATCTTCGAATTCTTTAATGGCTCTACCACCAATGTAATTAGAATTTTCGAAAAGAGATTGTAGTTTTGGCATAGTATTTTCCTTTATGATGCTCCATTGCTTTGATAAATCATTAAACATTATTTTCATTATATTATTTCTCCAAAATATTTATGGTATCTATCGTCAATTTTTTTTGTAGCTTCATATCTTCAATAGAAAAAGAGAAAAATGATTTTATAGCATTTTTTAATGGTTCTTGATAATAAGCACAGGGATAACTCAGATTACCTGAATAAATAGGATAACTTAAATTTTGAGAATTCTCATATTCTAATACTCTTTTATAATCATCCCAAACTACGAAAAATTTATCAAATTCAAAAACACATTCTCTAACTTTTTTTCTGTAATGCCAACTAACATTAATACTGGCTACAAAATCATTGTACTCTAATAGTCCTAAAGAGCTATCTTCTTGATCTGAATTATTGTCCCTTTTATAATCAGTCCATCTTACGTTTTTTGGTATTTCTGAGAAAAGATATTGAATTATTGAAACATCATGAGAAGCTAAGTCCCATCGTGCATTAACATCGTGTCTTTCTGGCCCTAAATTTAGTCTGTTCATGAAAATACTATTAATTTTTCCTAATTTTCTACTTTCATAATCTCTTTTTATTGTTTCAATATGTGAATTGAACGTAAAAATCCAATTTGTAAACAAAATCACTCTTTTTTCAAAAGCGATTTTATATAACTTTTCTGCCTCCAAAGATGAGGTAGTTAGAGGTTTTTCACAGAAAGTATTGACTTCTCTCTCAAGAAAATGCTTGCTTATTTCATAATGAGTTGATGTTGGGGTTATTATGAATACAGAATCGCAATCTAAATCCTGATATTTGTTAACTGTGGGATATCTCTGATATTCTCTCGTATTTTTAATAGAGCTATCACAGATTATAATATCCTCGATTCCTAAATTCTCTAAATTTCTTAGGATAATATTACCCCAATAGCCCAATCCTATTATTGCAACTCTCATTTTATAGATCTAATTTTCTTAATATCCTTGCTGGATTACCAGCTACAATACAATTAGCGGGAATATCTTTTGTAACAACTGCGCCGGCTCCTATAATTGAGTTATCTCCAATTTTGACAGGTAATATAGTAGTATTTGAACCGATCCGGACATTATCACCTATTATTGTCTTTCTCATTATCCATGTTTTAATTTTTGGGGAATCAAATTTATCATTCGTGAAAATTGTTCCGTGACTAATAAAACACTTATTTCCAATTTCTACCCCTTCGCATACAAAAGAATGACTCTGTATTCGAGTGTTATTCCCAATTATAACATTTTTTTGAATTTCTACGAATGGACCTATGAAACAATTATCTCCTAAAACACAGCCATATAAATTGACTGGTTCAATAATATTTACATTCTCGCCAAGTATACAATCTTTAACTGTCAATAATTAACCCAATTCTGAAAATTTTTTCTATACCCTTAATAAATAACTCAATGTTTAATAGTATAAATATTATGGTTAACGTTATAAAATATATTTAAAAAATACTCTGGCAAATTCTGCAATCGATATTAAGATTTTTTTTTTTTTCTATTAAATATTTTAATATTAAATTTACCTTAAATTAAATATTTAGGGTTATCTCCGTTATAATATGAAAGTATAAATATAGATTTTTTTTAAATTAAAAAATTCTAAAAAAAATTTAAGATATAGCAAAAATTTTGAACTTTAAATCATGAATATGATAAAAAATAATAAATTGAAACTTTGGTTGGAAAAAAGAAATAGAATTCTTGTTTTTTTTTTTACAATTATCGTAATAGTATTTATGATTTTGATTGTGGACTTTCGTAGTTTACTTTTAAAAATTAGCCTAATTGGGATTAATGGAACTTTATTATTTATTATAGCATACACGTCAGCATTTTTATTTAGATCTGCCAAATTAAAATTAATTTTTAAAGGTTTGAAACACAAGATTATGTTTCAAACTGCGTATTTTACTACTGGGATTTGCTTCATTGTAAATGATATAACTCCTGGAAAATTTGGTGAATTAGCAAAAATAGTAGTTATAAGAGATCAAGAAAAATTACATTTAAGTGAATCTGTATGCGGAATTACAATTGAAAGAGTTTTGGATTTAGTATTATTGTTTATTATAAGCTGCTTAGCATTTTTTTACTTATACATTAATTCATACAATGAGAATTCAGCTATGATTATATTAGGTCAGAATTTACAACTATATCTGGCATTAGGAGCAATTATTATTACAACAATTTTAATGGTCTTATTTTTATTAATTTCTAAAACAGATGTATTATTAAAAATCATTGGAAAGTTCTGGATTAAATTAGCTGATCTATTAGGTAAATTTATTTATAATTTTAAAGATGGTATGAAAACATTCAAAAAAAATCAAAAAGAACTTATATATGTTTTATTATTGGGATTTATTACGTGGCTAATTGATGCACTTATAATTGTTATTTTTTTTTATTATTTAGGTTATAAAATAAATATAATTGTTTTGCTTTTAGCAGTGATACTCGTTTTTTTTAGCAAAACTTTTCCGATAACTCCTGGAGGGTGGGGAATTTCAGAAAACATTGGAGCTCTGTTTATATTTGTTTTTTATCCTCAAATTCCATTTATAGAAATATTAGCTATATTTATTATTGATCATTTATTTAGGAGCGCATATATTCTGTTTTATGGGGGATATTCAATTTTTCACTACAATTTCAAATTAAAAGAAACACGGGATATAAAATTATAATTATCTAAATAAATTCTAACTCATAAATAATTTATTAAATTAATTAGGAAATTGGAATGAACAACGAAAATAGTATTGAAAAAAAAAATAAAACTTATAATACCTTGAAAATTAAAGCTAATCTTTTTATCATGGCTGGGATAACAGCCAGAATATTCATGCTAATTTATTATTATTATACTCATTCAGTGGATCCTCAAAAGTCATGGGGCGATATTGGGAATTATTATAAAGCTAATTTAACAAGTCCACCATTGACAATTATTTTATTAGAGATTTTTAGGTTCCTTTCCTTTGGGAAAATTGAAATTTTTATATTCTGGGGCTTTTTTTGGGATTTGATAACATCTTTGATGATTTACTTTGTTTTAAAAAATTTTCAAATTAAAAATAAAAATTATGTTTTTGGTCTATTTTTAATCAATCCTTTCTATTTTTTAACCAATTCATTTAGCCTAGAAAATTGCGGTTACCATATTACAGATGCTTTTTTTTTATTCTTTTTATTAATGGCATTTATTTTCTATCCCAAAAAGGAATTGTATGCGAAATACTTGTTTTATATATTCTTGGGTTTATCAATGTGTATAAAATACTATACCTTACCTGCTTCTGGATTTTTTTTTGTAAAATATATATATGAAAAGAATTGGAGAGAATTGAAAATTTTTTTAATCTGTATAATCCCTCTATTAATAGTTTTTTTAGTTTTTCCATTACTATACTTTGAATGGTTTTATCGGGAGATATTTCGGTGGTCTTCTATTAATTCTTTACCATTATATTTAAGATTAATCCCCATTTGCAGCATATTTTTAGTATATACCTTTTTAAGACTGAAAAATGCAGATTCTTTCGAAATTTCGATTATTTCTATTATGGCTACTGCTTCATTCATGATTTTTAGTTACCCTTTTTTGAGATGGTTTCAAACCTTAATTTATTATGGTATTTTAAAAGAAAAAGAAATTTATACTTTTAATTTAAATATATTTAATAAAAAAAAAGAATTTATAGTAGACAATCACGTATTAACGTATATTTTATCAATATTCGGAGTCTTTTTAGCATACATCTTTATTCTATTTGTTCATTAATAGTTTTTTTTGAGCGCTATTTTCGTATTTTAAACGCAAGTAAGAATAAAGGTCGAAAAATGCTCCACCAACCAGAGAAAGCGTTCATTTTCGTATAACCTAATTCTTTAGTGGGATATATTTTAGTAACAGGTACTTCCTTTGTTTTATATCCTAGCTTAATTACTTTATAGTATAAGTAAGGTTCCAATTCATATTTATCGAGCCATTTTTGCCAAATATTAAGATTTCTATTTAAAAAAATTGAAGTTTTAAACGCCCGAAAACCATTAGTGCTTTCAGTTACATACTTTCTGGAGATAAGTGAAAAGAGTAAAGGATGAATTTTTGTGGCTAATAATCTATATAATGGCATATTTCCATAGTATCCACCTTTTTTAAACCGTGAACCTTGAACAAAATCATATCCATTTTTTGTAATTGGTTTTAATAGTCTCACAATCTCATTTGGATCGTCCTTATTATTACCGGCGATAATTACGATTATATCGAACTTTTTTTTTATTGCATATTCAATACCCTCACGGATCGTAAACCCTACTCCATTTCTTTTATTAAGACTAATCACCCTTGCCCCCTTTTTTTTTGCCGTTTCTGGCGACCCATCCGTCGATCCATCGTCTACTACAAGAATTTCATCAACAACGGATTTATCAATTTTTGCCACTACTTTATCAATCTTATTCAATTCGTTATAGCAGGGAGCTATGCAGATTATCCGATTTCCATCAAACAAAATAAAAAACTCCTTTTTAAAGGTGAAATACTATCAGTAGAATCAAAATTGTTTTATCGTTTAAAATCCAAACAATAATTCAATTTTTATTTTATATTTAATAATATATCGAATAATATAATATTCTAATTATACATTTAAGTTTAAGTTTCGCTCGATTTTTTAAAAAAACATTTTATTATTATAAAAAAAGCAAAGAGAATAGGCATTTATAAATCTAATAAATACATAGGATAAAATCTATTAATTTTAATGAATAATAATTTTTAGAGAATGTTAGAAAAATTAATTTGATGATGAACTTGATTAAAAATAAGGAAAATTTAATTGTAATGAAATTTGGGGGCTCATGCCTCCAGAATGCTGAGTCATTCAATCAATTAACTAATATAATTAAAAATTCTAACAAAAATTATAAGCTCGTAGTTGTTACCTCTGCTCTAAAAGGTATAACCGATAAACTTATAGATTTCTATAAAAAATCCTGTGAAGAAGCTTCTGAATGTGATTATATAATTGAAAATATTTACAATATTCATAAGAACCTAATAGATGAGATCTTTAATGAAAATAAACCCGAATATAATGATACTTTGAATTTTTTAGATGAAAATATTGAAGAATTGAGCCAATTAGGGAGAATTGTGAGATTACTTAGGCCAAGTATGGATATTCAAGATATTATTGTATCTTATGGAGAAAAATTAAGCACTTTTATCATTTCCCAATATATAAATTCTCAAGATATAGGTATACAATCTCAATTTATCTCCTCTGATGAAGTAATTATAACAGATGATAATTTTGGAAGAGCACTTCCTTTATTAGATGAGACTGAAGAATCATTTAATACAAATGTAATTCCTATTCTACAATCCGAAAAGGTGGATTTAATCTGTATAACTGGATTTTATGGTTCAACGAAGGATAAAAAAATTACTACACTAGGGAGAGGTGGGACAGATTTAACTGCTGCAATTGTAGCATATTGTTTAAAGCCCAAATTTAATACCAAAGTGATATATTGGAAAGATGTCAATGGATTTTTAAATGCTGACCCTAGAATATCAAAAAAAACAGCTTTATTAAAAAATATTTCATATGTAGAAGCCAAAGAACTTGCTTTTTTTGGCTCTAAAGTACTTCATCCAGTTTGTCTCGATGTAAATGAAAAAGGAAGTATTCCATCGGAAATTAGACCTTTCAAAAATCCTGAATCGGAGGAATTTACAACTATTACAAAAGAAGTAATTAAAGATGAAAAAATAATTAAAGCTATAACATCAATAGAAAGACTTTCTATGGTAACCATCGAAAGTGGCACGATGATATCCCTTCCTGGGACAGTTTCTAAATTATTTTCATTACTAGGTGATAATAACATTACAATCAGATTTATATCTCAGAGTTCTTCAGAAAATAATATAACTTTTGGAATCGATATCGAAGATGCTATGAATGTAAGTTTTTTATTGAGAAATTCAGATTTATTCGGAAAACAATGGTTTAACATAAAAATTGACCATGAAATTTCCTTGATTGCTGTAATTGGAGCTGGTATGCTTCACACACCAGGTATCGCGGGAAAAGTATTTACTACTCTTGGTAACAATAATATTAATGTAAGAGCTATCGCTCAAGGATCTTCTGAGTTAAATATAACCATTATTATTGAAAGAAAGGATTGTATGAATGCAGTCAATGTTTTATATGACGCGTTCATAAATCAAGATTAGTTATTTTTTATTAAAAAAATCTTTAAACTCCCAATCTGCTACTTTTTCTCGTGTTCTAATTCTTTGTTCCACTGAAGCTTTATTCTTTAAAGCCTCATTACAAATCTCCTTTCCAATGACAACTTTTGGATTAGAAGACCAATTCACATCTAATAACAAACATAGGTAATAGATTGTTGACTGAATAAATGAGATTAATTGTCCAATATTTGTCTCTCTCGGATTATTGATCAAAATTTTCGCAGATGGAACTCCTTGCTCAAGTAATGCCTGAAAAGTAGCTTCTGCTTGATAATTTATGATGTTTTGAGCATATTGTCCATTTATATATTCAATTGATGACTCAAGTCTTAAGTCTGGATTTTCATTTTCGAGAGTCCATAGAAAAGGTATAACTGCACCTTTAGTTCCTCCCAACAAGTATTCCAAAACAGAATGCTGACATATCGGTGCGGATTGATAAGCTCCCATTAAACCTTTTCCTTCCTTCCCAGAACTTTCTGAAATTTCTTGTACAAATAATCCAACGCTACCCTCAAGATTTAAAGAGTAAGGCATAGAAAAAACTATTTTATATCCTTGTTTATATAGTTCATAAAGAAAAATCGAAAATTCCAATGCGGGATTAATATCAAAATTCATAAAAATCTTATAACCTTGGTCCAATCCATTTAAAAACTCTTCTATTTTAATTCCAGATAAATATGCTGGAACCATTCCAACATTTGACATGGAACCCGCGAATCGTCCAGAAAGATCAGGAACATCCATAATTATGCAATCCAATTTTTTTAAAATCTCATTCATGGTTCCTTTAGAAGATAATCCCAAAAATTTATAACCTTTTTTTACAAATGTTCCGATAATAGAGTTAACATCTAAAGTTTCGCCCTCTCTTGATATTGGGATAACTATAGAATCTTCTACATTTGTATTATCTAAACATTTTTTTAGTTCTACCGCCCGTGAATTTGTAATTGGATGAATAATTCTCTGGGATAAATGCCTCAGTGCCAATAATGTTTGTATTGATCCCCCTGTTCCTAAAACAATAATATTTTTCAATTTTTTGGTTAAAAATTGATCTGAAACTCGCTTTATCTGCTCTAAATTCAAGTAAGCATTTAGATCAGTAAAAAAGGGTTCATCCCATTTTTCTTTATTTTTTTTAACTAATTGTAACCCATTTTCAAGAATTTCATGAGGAATCCTTGGATAATATTCACATTTTATTTCTAAACTCATACGAATCTCACAATTAGAAGATATCTTTTTTTTCGATTTAGCTATATTTTTATAATGTTTCTTTTTATTATTAATATAAATGTTAAGATATGAAAATTTCCAAATAAAAACATTAAAATTAGAATAATATTATAATTTTATAAATAATTAATTAACTTAATTTACAAACTTATTTCAACAGATGAGTGACGAACAACTCCTTTTCTTGCTTCAGACCTTACATGAAAATATCGATGGTATTAAATCTTCTGCAGTAGTTTCTGCTGAAGGACTCATCGTTCAGTCAATTTTAGAAGAGGGAATATCCGATATCAAATTAGCAGCAATGACAGCTACTATATTGAGTGTTGCAGAGCGGGTTCTCCTTGAATTAAGATCTGGAGTTCTGGATTTATGTATACTTCAAGGAAATCAGGGGAATTTCATTGTTATGGCCTGTAATGAAGAGCTAATAGTTGCTGTTTGTTTAGATGTCGATGCACGCATGGATACAGCATTTATAGAGCTTAGAAAAACAGCAGAAGCTATTAAAAATATCACATAGAAATTCTTTTTCCACTTAACAAAAACGCAATATTTATCAGATCATTTTTTAAGACTTTTTTAAGATTATATATTTTCAATAAAAATTTGAAAATTAATGGTCTTCTCTCTTTAAAATATCCATGTTTATAGATATATCATAATTAAGAACAAGTATAAAAACTACTTAAAAATATTTTTAAAATGTGATAATTATGGCTAAAGCAGAAACTATAGATTTTGATTCTATGACTATTAAAGATTTAAAAAATTATGCTGTTGAGAGGGATATTGATGTTCCTTCGAAGACTCGCAAAAAAGATATCATAAAATTGCTAAAAGAGAATGGGAATTCCGAAACTGAAGCCCCTAAAGCAAATTCAGATTCTGAAGTTGAAGATTATGATGATGAAAAAGAATTAATTGAAGCATTTAATGAATTAGAATATGAAGATAACATTGAAGATTCTGATTTTGAGGATGTTTTTGTTGATGAGGATAATGAGGATGATTCCGAAAGTGAAGATTTAGAAGATGAAAGTATTGAAGATTCATCAGTAAATGGTCTTGATGATTGCATAAAAGCTGTGAAATCTTTACCTGGTGTAGGGGAGGCCACATTAAATAAACTGATAAAAGCTGGTTTCAACTCCTTGGAATCAATAGCATATACACCCCCAAGAATAATTCAAGAGGATAGTGGTCTTGGTGAAAAGTCTACGGCTAAGTTAATTAAAGCAAGCATGGAAAAGTTAGGGATTGGATTCAAATCAGGAGAAGAAATTTGGGAGCATAGGAAAAACATAGCACGAATCACAACAAATAATAAAGAATTTGACGATCTATTAGGTGGTGGTATAGAAACAGGCAGTATTACTGAATTTTTTGGTGAATTTAGGACAGGAAAGACTCAGATTATGCATCAGCTTTGTGTTAATGTACAATTGCCAAAAGACCAAGGAGGATTAGAAGGAAACGCGCTTTATATTGATACTGAAGGGACATTTAGACCCGAAAGAATAATTCAGATGGCAGAAACTTTAGATTTAGATTATAAGAAAATTTTAAAAAATATTGTCTTTGGTCGTGCTTATAATAGTGATCATCAGATACTCTTGGTTAAGGATAGCGCTAATCTTATCAAAGAAAAGAATATTAAATTAATTATTGTTGATTCTCTCATCGGACATTTTAGATCGGAATATGTTGGAAGAGGCACATTAGCCAACCGACAACAACTTATTAATCAGCACATTCATGATCTTCTCAGATTATGTGATATTCATAATGACCTTGCAGTAGTTGTTTCAAATCAAGTATCTTCTAAACCAGATGTTTTCTATGGAAATCCTACTACTCATACAGGAGGCCATGTTGTTGCTCATGGAACTACAATTAGGATTTACTTGAGAAAAGGGAAAGGAGAACAGAGAATAGCTAAAATTGTTGATGCTCCACATTTACCCGAAAGTGAAGCAGTGTTTACTATTACTGAAGGGGGAATTGGGGAACCTTAATCTGATTTCTCCATAAAAAAAAATTAAATTTTAATTTTCCAACCTCCTTTAGATTGGCTAAATTGTATTTTGTCCTCTTGGTCCATTTTATTAATTATTAATTTTATATTTTTTTCTGATATGGCAATTTTTTCTTCAAAAGTTATCGCTAACACTCGTTCAACTAATAAATTCGTTGATTTTACCGCTTTTTCATCATAAAGAATTCTCAACACAATTCGTTCAATGTTTTCAACAGCATCAGCTGGAATTTCCAATTTTTCTCCCTTAAAAAAAAGATTTTATTACGTTCTCATAATCAATTATAGTATTTAAAATTACAATATAAATTAAAATTAAAAAGAATTTACATAGAAATCAGATATCAATAAAAACCTAAAACGAGTTAGACTGGATAATAAAAAAAATAAGTAAAAAGAAAATAAAAAAAAATAATTTTAAAAAAAAATTAACTTAGTCTTTCAAATTCTTTAGATTTATTTGTTAGTCGTTTTACTTCTTTAGTCATTTCTGTAATTCCTAGCTTGAAAATCTCTGATGCAGCCTCCGATGCAATACTATATTTTTCAGCAGCTTCGGCATAATCACCTGCTTTGGCTGCTAATTTAGCTTCCGCTTCTAAGACTTTCATTTTTGATTTTAAATCGCTGATTGTGATTATTCTAATTTCATCTTCAATAACTTCAAATTCTTTTGTTAAATCCCAATTCGTTGCGATAACCGCGGCTTCTCGATAAATTCCAATGCCTTTTTCAATATTTTTCCTTTTAACTTCTGATTTGGCTTTCTTTCTGAGATTTGAAACTTCCCTCTTTGCAGATTTGATATTATCTATTACTACAGCTCCAGCTTTCGATATAATAGGAGCAGATACGATTTCCTTTTTCTCAGCCAAACTTGTAATATAAGCTTCTCTCTCTGCAGGGCTCATTTTTGCAACATCGGTTACCAACTTTTGGCGTTCTTGATCTGTTAGTCCTGGTATTGATTGAAGTTTTTGTCTTATAAGATTCATTTCTTGTTGAGAAATTGGTTGCTCTTCAATGGTTGTTATTTGAATTGGTGATAATAAACCGGAATCTCTTAGTTCCTTAATACCCATAAAGATCTCTGCCTTATCTTTTCCTGTTTTATCGACAGCTTCAATTAATAGAGTTGCTATAAAGAAGAATTTACGATCTGATTCTGCCACTAAACCGTTTGCGATTTTCAAAACATCCTTAGAGTGAGGATTTTTCAGAGCTTTAACTTTTCCTAAATCATATTTAATTTCATGAGGCAAAATAATCGACGTATGTAACTTCTCATCAACTAAATCTCCCGCATCTTTGAAGACATTTATTTGTCCCCTCCACTTTGGTAAGGCATTAGCATATGCTACTTCAAAAGCATCAATGAAATCTTTTAAGTGTTGACGTAATATGATTGAAGCACTTTTTTCTAAGACTAAAGCAACTCTAATATATTCCCCATCGGCTAACAAAAGCATTTTATCACCGTATTTGATTTCATTTAGTGCTTCTTGGGAATCCATTTCTCTTCCGAAAGAAGATACAGCAGTTAAAAATCCACTAATTAATTCAGGGTCAATTTCCTCCATTCCATACGATTTAAAGAATATACACGTTCCAGTACCCTTAAAAATGACGAGTAAATGCTCTAAATTTATGGCATCATCAAAGACCGTTGTTACTTCTCTTAGTACTCTCTCTTTTTCTCGCTTTTTAGGCGCTATTACACCTTTTTGTACACCTACAATAGCAGCTACAAGCCCAACTACGGCAGCTATGATTATAATGTAGAGCATAAGTGTTTCAGGAGCAATTCCTGTTACAGTTGTGCCCCCACCTCCACCGCCACCTCCACCACCTCCACCATCAGGTGGAATAATTGAAGAGGTACCATATAAAAAGTTGTTAATTTCGATTATACTATCATTATATCGTCCAGGATTCGAAGAAATATACGAAATTTTTATCCGTATGGTATATCTATTACCATTACCTAATTTCCACGTTGTAATATTTAAGCGATATTGTCCTTTAGTGAGATTGTATAATTCCCATGCTCCATTAGGAAAATTAGGATTACCTCCATAAGTAATATTGTAATCAACCCAACCAATACCATCATAATATTCAACAGTCACATTCTCAGATGTAATGGACTCTATTCTTCCCCCATGATAGTCGTCTGTAAAGTTAAATTCCAAAGTTATATTGAATCCAACTGGAACTTGAAAATCGGAAATATCAGTTTTCATATCAATCTTTGTATTTGGTAGTAAGACTTGTATTGTCAAGGTAATTTCCTGAGATTGATTTCCTGTTGCTGAAATTCTAAACTTAAATGTATACGGAATTACTTGGGCTTTCATACCAGTCGAATCCAAACTGACGTTGTATTTACCATTTCCTAAATCAAGAATAGAATAAATAAAGCCTCCATCATTTTCTAAAACTTCCCTATCAGCACTATTTATTGGATCTCCAAGTGTAGTATTATAATAAAACACATATGAAACATTTTGTTCTCTGAAAATCCAACCGAGATTAACATTGTTAGGATTTGGAGGATTATCAGGAGATGTAATCTGCGTAGTAATCACTCTATTGAAATTAAAAGTGATTGATCTATTTCTATAGAATGTATTAGAGGCGTTTATCACAACATTAATAGGTCCATATATATTTCTTATATCTACATCGTCTGGATTTATTGTAATATTATATTGATCATTGCCGATATACTTGACAATATCCGAACGGAAGAGAGCACCAGTATCATTAAGCCTACATACGATATTTGCGCCAATTATGTCCTGGGATCTTATGGCATCTTTATATTCTACTGTGATATTGAAAGGATCCCCGCCTGGACTATAATATCCCCCTTGAGACGGACTTATTGCTGCTAATGAAGTATCTCCTATGATTATTATATTAATTGATCTACTTTTGTTTTCATAATATTGTTTACTCGCATTTACTGTTATTGTGTATAAACCATATGGATTTCCATTAAATGCTATATCACTCCCGTCAATGGTTATATTATATTGTCCATTGCCAATATATTTCCAATCACTTGGAATATCTCTATAATTTTCAGTATCATTAAGCTTATAATAAATGTATGCATCTGCTATATCCCCTTGAGTTCTTGAAGTATCTTGGAAATTTACTGTAATATTAAATATCTTTGATGTTAGGAATTGAGTATTTGGATTAGGATAATCGATATTTATATTAGTTACTCCTGTAATATTAAAACCAACAGTTCGAGTATGGTTATGATAGTATGTCTTATTAATATTAATTAGGATGGACTGTGGACCATATGCCCCAAAAGAAATATCATTACAATAAACTGTAATATTATATTGACCATTCCCTATGTTTTGAATATTACTTGATTGAAAATCTGCTGTATTATTTAGTCTATACTCTATCTCATTGGTATCAATTCCCTCATCTAATTCATCATCCCAATATTCAATTGTAATATTAAAAACTTCATTTGAATTAAAATCAGATTTTCCACCACTTCCTATTAATGAGTAAGATGTCACTGCTAAAATATTTATATCGAATGTTTTGGATTGATTATAGTAGGATTCCCTATTAGCATTGATTCGTATAGTTTTCGGGCCGTATCCGTTAAATTGAGTGTCATTACAATGAATAGTGATGTTATATTCACCTGGAGTTGAGGTTGCAGTGATATTATCAGTTCCAGACCTCCAATGTGCACCATTATCAAGCGTATATGTAAATAATGTTGGTATATATCCTTTATCTTTTCCCGTATCATTATTAAACACAGTAATGTTAAAGACCTGATCAGCATTGAACGTGTTCACTGCGGGAGTAGTCAGAATCATATCTGTTTCACCTACTACTCTAATCATCTTTTCTCGAAATCCAACATCAGTACCATTTTGCCACAATACTTGTATTCTATAGTTTCCATACTCATCTACAGTAGTCATATCCCAGTCATCGACGGTAATTTCTCGAATTCCCTCAAATGTCGTCGGATTGCTTGAATAATTCACATAATATGGCGGAATCCCATTATATATCGTTAAATTCAGATATCCATTATTCGAAGCTATGTCTTGTATTAAAGTTGCATTAATTTCCATCGTATTTGTATAATTAATCTGATTCACATTGACACCCAAATCATCATAAGTCTTTATACCATCTGTTCCTTCTATCATATTTGTAGTCGTAGCGTTCAAGAACCAGAAGTTTCCATTATTAGCATTAAGGATTTGTAATTCGTTATATCCAGTCCCCAACAGCCTTGTTGTACTTATCGCCATTTGCGTACCTCCATTCCAAACTTTAACATTTTGCCAGTGAGACGGTACTGTGAAATTTATATAGGGATTTTCGAATTTTCCTTCAAAGTCATTGATTAAATCACTCATTGTAACATTCCAATATATTGTATCATCAATTGTCGATGCTGTAAAGTTAGCAATTCCGTATACACTGGTCTTGGTATAGTTGACCTGTATTTTGGTTATGGTGCAGGTCACGTTCCACCAATCAGAATCAATAGTAAAATTTAATTGATTATTTGATCTGGGTAAGACAGTATTATTTGTCCATGTTCCAGAATTGTCAACTCCATTGCTCACTTCCGTATTATTTATTGTCATCGCTAAATCTTTTGGTGCAGGTGTATTATCAGGGAAACCTAGGCCGACTTTAAAGTTTAGATCTACATAACTATCAATAAATGGTGGGATATAAGTTCTTGTTGTAGGATTATCATATACTTGTGTTTCGTCTTTTCCATCAAAAAGAGCAGATCGATCATAATTACCATTCCAAATTATATTCTCTGCACCAGTAATCTGTATTCTTATAAAGAATGTATTGTCATAAGTTTCTAAGGAGGAAGAATTAAATAAAGTATGTAAACCTGTGATTGTGACCCAATTTTGTATTTCTGATGTAAGAGAACCTGAACCTATACTACTACCAGTTATCATAGTGTCAGGAGCAGGAAATCCTGATAGCAATTTTGCAGTGTATAGATAAATATTGAACGTACAACCAGTAGCTCCTCCTTTTGCAGCATAAAAAGTAAAATTATCTAAATAACCCACACCTCCGTTAGTTCGAAATGATGCATAAACGCTGCCCGATACAGTATAATTGTAACCAATTGGTGCTGTATTTGAAATATCATTATCAACTACGAGTGTTATATTTGGAGCATAAATATCATTGACTTTTATTTCGGTGTATGAAGATTTAAAATCAGTATCAGTAGGGCAATCAATTTCAAATGTACGGTTCTCAAGGCTGTTAAAATCGGTAATTTCATATAAAGGATTACCTGTATTATTAATTGATTGATGCTGAGTAATCGCAATATTGTTTCCAGTTTGTTCGGTTGTGTCTGAATATGCTGCAAGTTCGAGAGTGTTATCATTTAATGGAGGATTATTCTCATTTGAACCGTTTTTAGTTGTTGGTACACCTGTGAAAGAAATAAAATTAATCGCAGAAAAGTTTGCATTAGCTAATCCGAGGAGTAAAAATAAGATTATCAGTCTTCTTTTATTTTTTTTTGTATTGTATATATAAATTTTAATCCCCGAAGGTTTCTAATTTTAAATTTATTTTTTATTAAGATTACCTATTTGTTTTTATCTTTTTTTAAAGATTAAATGTTTATTACAAACTATAGGTATAAATATTATTTTAAAATTTGTCTATTTAAATGTTTAATTCCCCTAAATAAAATTATCAATAATTATTTGTGATAATAATAAAATATTTTGTATTATGGATTTAACAGAAATATTTTTTATTAATTACTAAAGTGAGTTTAAATATAACATTTTTCATATACATTATAGACATATCTTATTAATTTACTGCAATTCTTTTTATAAAATCATAAAAAAAGGCATTTTGTATGGAAGCAGACTCTTCTCCGTCAATTGAGAAAATGACATGCCTCGAATGTGGTGGCAAAGACACATTTATACAAGAAAAAGGGGAAATTATCTGTAATAATTGTGGATTAATAATAAGTGAAAGAAATATTGATAATTTCAACATTGGTCTAAGATTTTTTACTTCAGAAGAAATAGAAAAAAAACTTACAACAGGTCCCCCTCAAACTATCTTTTCCAATCTTAATCAAAGTACAATTATAAAAATTAATCATATTAGAAATCCAGATTTAAAAAGAGCTGCAAAAAAGGACAAATTAATTGAATGGAACGAAAAAAATCTTCTTATTTCTGGTAATGAAATAAAACGAATTACGGCAAGTTTGAGATTGCCCCGCTATGTTAAAGACATGGCAATGACATTATACAAAAGATATCTTAAAGATAATATGCTAAGCGGGAGAAGTATTAATGGAATGGTAGCTGCTTGTATATTTTACGTTTGTAGAGTCAAACAAATCTCAAGATCATTAAAAGAAATTTCAAATAAAGCAAATTTAAAGCATGAAAATTCAAAAGAAATATATAATTGCTACAAGACGCTAATAAAAGAATTAAATTTAAAAACTCCTCCTCCAGATCCCATTTTATTCGTTCCAAGATTTATTTCGGAATTGAAATTAGATTTTAAGGTGGAATCTCCTACAATAAAAATAATTAGATCATTTACCTCAAGATCTTGCTCAACAGGCAAGGATCCAAGAGTTATTGCAGCAAGTGCACTATATTTGGTTTGTAAAATGATAAATATAACCATTAGCCAAAAAGAGGTTGCCAAAGTAGCACAAATTACGAATATTTCGTTATGTAAACGCTATAAAGAGATTTTAGATTTATTATTTTTAAAAAATAGAAGAAAAATATAATTGGTTTATTCTTTCATTTTTAGGATAATCCTGGCATCAACGCAGATTAATCCTTTTCCGTAAATAAAAACGGGATTTAAATCCATTTCATAAATCTCCTCGTTTTTTACGACGAGATCAGATATTTTTAGTAAAGCATCAACGATAGCATCAATATCCGCTTTAGGTTTGCCTCTATACCCATCTAGAATGGGAAATCCCTTAATTTCATGGATCATCTCTTTCGCATCGTATTCCGTAATGGGGGCAATTCTAAAACTTACATCTTCCAGAAGTTCAACTAAAATACCCCCTATTCCAAACATTAAAGCTGGGCCGAATTGGGCATCTGTAGTCATACCAATTATAAGCTCAGTTATGGGTTCATCAGCCATTTTTTGAACTGATATTTGCTTTTCTGATTGTGATGGTATTTTCATTAATTCATCGTAAGCGTTTCCTACTTCTTCCTTATTTTTAATATTTAGCTTTACTGCTCCAGTATCCGATTTATGGACGACATCTTCTGCCATAAGCTTCATAACTACTGGAAATCCTATCTTTTCAGCAGCAGCTAAAGTTTCATCTTTAGTTTTAGTAAGATTCTGAGCAGGGATTGGAATGCCAATTTCCTTAAGAAGCTCTTTGGATTCGAATTCAGTAAGAACATTTTGACCGTTTTCGATTTTTTTCTTTAAAACTTCAACAATATTCATTCTTATTCTCTCGTTAATTATATAGAATTATCTTTTAATATGTCTAAATTATTAATAAAGTAAATTTTAAAAAAGATTTAAAATTATTGAAAACATTTAATTTTCAGACTGAAATACGATAGTAGAATTTATATCTATAAACTAATCCAGTATTAGAAAGATAAATGGTAATTATAAAGCAAGAAAGAATTTCTCAATTATTAAAGAATTTTATTGATGCACGAAACGATATCGAGATTGTCTTTCTCTATTCACGACAAGGGCTATTAATCGCAAAATATGGCGAATTGAAACTAAATAATAAAATTAATGATATCAAATCAAAAGAGATTCATTCTCCAATTTCAGCAACCATTGAAGAATTATTAAATAAGATATCATTAGAATATCAAATTGGTCAATTTGGCACAGGTTCATTTGAAACTCCTAATAATCGAATTGTTTATCTTGAGTCTGGTCCTGAAGCTATTTTATTATGTGTTTGTAATCTTGATATAGATTTAAATAAATTTTTTCCAATTGCATATCTAGTCGTGGAGAAAATTGCTCAAATTTTAGAAAATAGTTTTGATCCTAAATATAATAGTTTAAAAATTCCAGATTTAAACATTAGCGGTGAATTTTCCCTAGAATTGAATCGTCATGCTGTCGATCCGTCAAAATCATTAAATATGAGTGCTAAATTAACACATCGCATAAGTAGCGAAAAACCAAGAAGGCATGCTTTTAAACTAATCGTATTAGGTTCTGCTGCGGTTGGAAAAACAACCTTAGTTAATAATTTTCTTCAGAAAAAGCAAAGTTCAGATTATAGACCCACTTTAGGAATCTCAATTTCCAGTCAACAATATTATATTCAAGGTTTTGAGAATGAACTTATTAAATTCTTGATATATGATATTGCAGGTCAAGAATATTTTAAGTTAATTAGGCATAAATATTATATTGGAGCGAAATGTGTTTTTTTGGTTTATGATATCACTCGAAGAAAGACATTTGAGGAGGCTATAGATATCTGGTATAAAGATGCTCGTAAAGAATTAGGAAACGTACCTTTTGTTCTTATAGGAAATAAAATAGATTTAGAAGACCAAAGACAAGTTTCTAAAGAAGAGGGTCTGAAAAAATCCGAAGAATTAGGCTGTTTTTTCATAGAAACCTCTGCCTTAAATAATATAAATATACAAGATACTTTTAAAATTATAGGAATTGGCTTATTTTTTAAAACATTTGAAGAGATTTAAGAAGAAAAATAAAAAAAATAAGTTTTAGATTAGAGATGAAACTCAGTTCCTGAAACTCCAAGTGTGTGGGAGGGGTGTCGGGACATTAATTTATTAAATTCAAAACCGGTACAATGCATGCCACAGATTATTTCCGGATTAAGTTCTTCAAAATATTTCACTTTCTTCTCTATTTTCTCAATTGGGTTCCATTCTTCATGGAAACCTCCTATAACAGCATAAATTTTGTCAATGCCAGTTAATTTTTGAGCATGCTTAATTGTATTTAATATACCACAGTGCCCACAACCAGTTAAAACAACTAAACCTTTATCTTTTATATTTATATAAATAGAAGTTTCATCTCTGAATAGATGCTTTTCAAATTCTTTTCTACTTTTTTGAATATATAAATTCTTTGTCACCTCATCATCATCAAATAGTTCTATTTCGCCACTTGTAGTTATTCCATTATATAGTTTAGTAGGTGTGTTAGTTTCTATAAGTTTTAGGTTATGTTTATCTGCTAAATCATTTACCATATTCTTATTAAATAGAGGTAATTTTCTGCTCATTCTAAGTTTTCCTTCTTTTTCCAATTGTTTAAGATTTGCACTTAATTCTTCAGCAGGAATCTCTTCGCCAGTTTTACTGATTGCTGCATAATTTTGCTCAAAACATTTAGGATTTAAAATAATTTCTGTTCCCTCTTTAAGCAATGGGATAACAGCAGTTAAACCTCCCCAATGATCAAAATGTCCATGACTAATAATTAGTTTTTCAACATCATTCAGTTTTAATCCTAGTTGTTTACCATTCTCAATTATCGCTTGTGAGAGTCCTCCTGTATCGAATAAGAAAAGATGAGAACTTCCCTCTCCTTCTATTTCAATACTCATTGATAATCCATGTTCTCCTACTGCTCTATTAGCTTTAGCTTCAGGTTGTATGACTTTTCCCCCAAATTTTTTTTCAGTCAATACCGTAATGCTTACTGTGTTTGTTGTAATAACTTTAATTGTAACTTTCCCACTTCCAATACCTTCGGTTATATCTACACTCAATATGATTTCAACTCTTATTTTTAATTTTGAATAATTATTTATTAAATTTAGTGAAGTCACTTTTGCTAAAAAACTTTAGTTAAATTATCATCAATTTCCAAATATGAATAATCCAAGAATTATTTTAATAAAAAATAGCCCTAAAAATAATGATAAATATAATTATAACTAAGATTTTAGACTTGAGAGAAAATGTATCAGCTTAATACACTTTAATAAAATAATGAATTTTCACCGAAGATTCAAAATATAGAATATTGAAATTTAACTAAATATAATTTTACTTTCTAAGAAAAAAACAACTTTAAAAATGAAAGAAAAAAAGGAAATCAATAAATTATTTCCATTGCTTTTTTTTTTCGTCTAACTAAGTATTTTCTCATTTCTTCAGCTGGAATTATAAAGACTGAGCCTAAAAAGATAGCTGCCCAGTGATACCATCTATCCATTGGGACTGTATGGAAAGCAATAGCTAATGGTGTAAATAGAATACATAAGTGTAAGGCGAATGAAATTCCAGTGGCCCAAAATAAGTGCTTATTTCGAAATTCCCATACAGGTCTACTTTCAGAGGTGCATGAAAATACAAAAAATAATTCAAAAAATACGACATTTGTAAAAACAATAGATTGTGCCACTGCTATTTGATATTCTTCTGCAGAATATTTAATTCCCCAGAAAGTCGCTCCATTTACTAGCCGGGGGTCCATATTCATCCAAATCCCCCCATCTCCTGTAGGACCTCTAATTAACCACCATACTATTACATATAATCCTACATCTGTTATTGCAGCAAAGACTGCAGCAAAGATGATTGCCTTTTTTATATCTGAAATCATATTAAAGCCTTTACGTGGCTTATGTTCCATAACATTAGGTTCTGTTGGAGTTAATCCTAATACCATTGCTGGAATTCCATCTGTTGCAACATTTAACCATAAAATTTGTATAGCTTCTAGTGGTTGAGCTAGATAAACATTAACATAAATTTTCATCAAAATCCATGCTACTAAAATCATTATGATTTCGTCAAAATTACAACTTAGCATGTATCTAAAAAAACTCTTAGTAGTTTCGAATATTCCTCTCCCTTCCTCAATAGCATTAACGATCGTAGTGTAATTATCATCAATTAGGATCATATCTGCCGCTTCTTGGGTAACTTCTGTTCCTTTAAGCCCCATCGCGACTCCAACATTTGCACCTTTTACGGCGGGGGCATCATTTACTCCATCTCCTGTCATGGAAACAATATCTTGTTCAGCTTTTAGTGCGTTTAAAATGCGAAGTTTATGTTCGGAAGTTACTCTTGCAAAAACATCGGTATTTTTAACTCTATGCGCTAATTCAGCATCGGACATTTCTTCCAATTCAGCCCCAGTAATCGCCTCATCATTATCTGTTAATCCAATTTGTCTAGCTATCGCAATTGCAGTAATTTTATGATCTCCTGTAATCATTATAGTTCTGATGCCCGCATTTCTTGCTTCTTCTATAGACCCTTTTACTTCATCTCTAGCAGGATCGATGATCCCAACTAAACCTAAGAAAATAAAATCTTTTTCAACCTCTTCTTCATTATATCCTTCAATTAGAGGTTTATAAGCTATTCCTAATACTCGTAAAGCTTCTTTTGCAAAATATTCATTTTGCTCCAAAATCATTTTTTCAGCTTTCTCTATTGGTACATCCTGATCCTGGTATAAAATTTTACTTGCTTTTTTCAATAAGACATCTGGTGCTCCTTTAATTAGTGCAAATAATTCCCCATTAATTCTTGCGATAACAGTCATCATTTTTCTATCTGAGTTAAAAGGTATCTCATCGATTTTTTCTATTTTCGTTGCTATATTCATTTTCATTGCCAAAACTTTTAACGAAATTTCTGTAGGATCGCCCACAACTTCCGTATCACCATCATCATTCATGATATTTACACTAGAATTATTGCAAAACATACTAACTTCTAAAAAACGCATCAGATTAAGATTCATTTGTATTACATTATTATTTTCATCAAGGATTTTCCCAATTATATTATATCCTACTCCATCAACTTTATAGACCTCATCATTGATAAAAATCCGTACGACCGTCATTTCGTTTTTAGTCAATGTTCCTGTTTTATCTGAGCATATGACGTTTACACGTCCTAACGTCTCAACAGCAGTAAGAGTTTTTACTAATGCATTTTTATCGGCCATTCGTCTCATTCCTAAACTCATTACAACCGTAATAACTACTACCAACCCTTCTGGTACGGCAGAAACTGCAAGGCTTATCGCAACTGTTAACGCATTTATAATCTCTTCTATTTCTTCTGCCTGAAATCTAAGTCCCTCAAAGGTTATAATAATTACTAATTCTATAGCAAATACGAGAAAACATACAAGCATAATCATTTTTCCAAGAAATCTTCCGAATCGATCAACTTCTTGCTGAAAAGGACTTGGTTCTGGCTCTTCTTCTTGAATTTTTTCGGCAATTTTTCCAACTTCAGTTTGCATCCCTGTAGCGATAACAATTGCCTCTCCGTTTCCCCTTGTTATTATAGTGTTGCTGTAGATACTATTCTTTCTATCTGCCAATATCGTTTTTTTGTCCACTAAATCTAAATTTTTATGAACTGGTTTTGACTCTCCAGTAAGAATAGCTTCATCTACATATAACGAGAAAGCCTTTGTTAATCGAGCGTCGGCAGGTATTTTTTCACCCTCGTCTAGTTGAATGACATCTCCGGGCACCACTTCTTTAACACTGATTTGTTTAATTTTTCCCCCTCTCTTGACCTTAGCGTAATGAGGGGCTAATTTTTTCAAGCTTTCTAAGGATTTTTCCGCCTTAAATTCCTGATAAAATCCCAAAATTGCATTTAAAATTAAAATAATGAAAATAACTAAGGCATCTAAGAATTCTGAGGGAAATCCACCCTTGGAAAGTTCATAAAAGCCCACAATTATCGAAATGCCGATTGCAAAAAATAGCAAATAAACGAGAAAATCTTTAAACTGCTCAATAAAAATAGCAAGCGGAGAGATTTTTTTTCTTTGGATTAATTCATTTAAACCATATTCATCTAATCGTTTCTCAGCTTCTTGGTCTGATATTCCCGTGCTTAATAATGTGTCCAATGATTTTGCGACTTCATTAATATCCATCGCATGAGGATATACTTCTTTAATCGTCATAATTGATCCGCAATTTCAATAAATAATTAAAAAATAAAGATGACATGAAATTAAAAAATAAATAAGATTTAAAAAGATAACCTAAAGGAATAAAGTGTCATAGTCATAAATTTGGATTTTTAAATTTTTAAAATATTTAGTTTAAATTTTTAAAATACTTAGATGTATACAGAACATAAAAAAAAAGGTTTAAACTTGTTTAATCTGATCGCTTTTTATGAGATCTCAAAATTTTGTGGACTTTTCTGAAGATTTCTTCTCTTAAAGTATTTTCTTGTTTCTTCCGCAGGTAGAATAAAAATTGAACCTAAAAAAATTGCTAACCAGTGAAACCATCGATCCATCGGTACTGCGTGGAATGCGATGCAAAGTGGTGTAAATAAAATTGCAATTTGTAATCCAAATGATATTGCTGTGGCCCAGAATAAATGTTTGTTTGGGAAATCCCACATTGGTTTATATTCAGAAGTACATGAAAATACAAAAAATAATTCGAAAAAGACTACATTAGTAAAAACAATCGTTTGTACTACACCAATTTGATACTCCTCTGCTGTATATTTCACGCCCCAAATCGTAGTTCCATTGACTAAACGAGGATCATACCACGGTGAATTTGGATCACTCCAAGCAGGAATTAAAATTGACCAACAAACAACATATAATACCACATCAGTAATAGCTGCAAAAACAGCCACAAATATAATAGCTTTCTTGATATCAGCAATCATATTAAAACCTTTACGTGGTTTAAAATTCATTACATCAGGATCAGTAGGAGTTAAACCCAAGACCATCGCGGGAATACCATCAGTGGCAATATTTAACCATAATATTTGTATAGGTTCAAGGGGTATCGCGAGATAAATATTAACAAAAAGCTTCATAAGAATCCATGCTGTTAAGATTAGGATTATTTCATCAAAATTCGCGCTTAACATATATCTAAAGAAACTTTTAGTAGTTTCAAAAATACCCCTTCCTTCTTCGATCGCATTTACAATGGTAGCATAATTATCATCAATAAGGATCATATCCGACGCTTCTTGGGTGACTTCGGTTCCCTTTAAGCCCATTGCAACTCCAACGTTTGCTCCTTTTACCGCGGGGGCATCGTTAACTCCATCACCTGTCATCGAAACTACATTTTCTTGAGTCTTTAAGACTTTAAGGATACGTAATTTATGCTCCGATGTTACTCTTGCAAATACATCAACATTTTGAAGCTGATTTGCTAAATTTTCATCCGACATCTCCTCTAACTCCGCACCTGTTATAGCATCATCGGAATCAGTTAAACCAATCTCTTTAGCAATCGCAATTGCGGTAATTTTATGATCTCCTGTGATCATAATAGTTCGAATTCCTGCCATTCTTGCTTGAACTATTGATTTTTTAACCTCATCTCGAGCGGGATCAATAATGCCTACAAGTCCGAGATATATATAATCTTTTTCCATATCTTCTTCATTAAAAACTTCATTAAGCGGTTTATATGCCAATCCTAATACTCTTAAAGCATTCTTACCATACTCTTCATTTTTTTTAAGAAATGTGTCAATAAGCTCTTTAATTGGTTTTTCTTCACCATTATAAAGTCCTTTTGTTGCATTTTTTAATAAAACATCGGGTGCTCCTTTAAGAAAAGAATATATTTTATTATCGATTTTTATTGCAACAGACATCATTTTTCTATCAGAGCTAAAGGGGATTTCATTAAGCTTCTCAGCTTTTGTATCAAGACCCATTTTCAATGCTAAAATTTTAAAGCAGATCTCAGTCGGGTCTCCCACAACATCTGTATTTACTCCATCCTCATTAACAATTACATTTGAATTATTACAAAAATTCCCTACTTCTAAAAATCTCTTTAAATAGGGTAAGTCCAATGACACAGTATTTCCAGATTCATTTAAAATTTTTCCCTCAATATTATAACCCACGCCCTCTACATTATATTCATTTCCTCCGAGAAATAGTTTTACGATAGTCATCTCATTTTTAGTGAGTGTACCTGTTTTATCTGAGCATATTATATTTACCCGTCCTAAAGTTTCAACAGCAGTAAGAGTCTTCACCAATGCATTTCTATCTGCCATCTTTCTCATTCCAATACTCATAACTACTGTTATTACAACTACTAATCCTTCTGGTACAGCAGAAACTGCAAGACTTATTGCTATCGTTAAAGCGGCAACTATATGATCAATTTCTTCCCTTCCAAATTCTAAACCCTCAGTTAATATGATTATAAAGAATTCTATTAAAAAAACCAAAAAACATATGATCATTATAAATTTTCCTAATGTTTTTCCAAAACGGTCAACTTCAATTTGAAATGGGCTTGGTTGAGGTTCTTCTGCTTGAATTTTTTCAGCAATTTTTCCAATCTCTGTCTGCATTCCGGTTGCTACAGCAATTGCTTCTCCGTTACCTCGAGTAATTATTGTATTACTATATACCATATTCTTACGTTCTGCGAGAATTGTTTTTTCTTCAATTAATTTAAGATTTTTTCCAACAGGTTGAGATTCACCAGTAAGAATCGCTTCGTCAATATATAACGAATATGCTTTTGTCAACCTTGCATCAGCAGGTAATTTATCGCCCTCATCCAATTGCAAGATATCTCCGGGCACTACATTTTTTACCTCGATTTCTTTTATGATCCCATTTCTTTTAACTTTAGCATTATGGGGGGCCATCCTTTTTAAGCTTTCTAATGCTTTTTCAGCTTTATACTCTTGATAAAATCCTAAAACCGCATTGACAATTAATATTATGAAAATTACTAAAGCATCTAAGAACTCAGTAGGTTCGTCCCCAACAGAGAGTGCATAAAATCCAACAATAAGGGATATAGCAATTGCAAACAATAATAAGTAAACCAGAAAATCTTTAAACTGACTCAAAAAGATTTCCCATGCTGAAATTTTTTTAGTTTCTCTTAACTCATTAAAACCATATTCTTCAATTCTTCTATTTACTTCTTTTTCCGATAATCCTGTTTCCAATGAAGTATCCATTTTGTTAACTACATCTTGAACTTCCAATGAATATGCGTTTATATCCATTATTTCCACTCTAATTTAATTAAATTTTTACTTAACAGTTTATTGTTAAATCTTTAAAAAAAATGTAGAACTAATGATATTTCTACTTAATGGTATTGGTAATTATTGATCATAAAAAAATCCTTCTGGCTTTTGAAGTTAATGTTTAAAGATTGAGAATTCCAAAGCTTTTTGAAAAAATTTATCTATTAATTTCACTAGTATAAATTATTCAAGTATTATAATAGGTGGTTTTTGTTTAAGATACAAATCTCAAAAAAAGCATTGGATTATATAAACAATAAAAATAAACCATTTGAAGAGAATGAGTTATTGAACCAGGTAGATAAATTTGTCCTAGCAATTTTTTACTATTCTGGAGGAAATTGAACGATGGCATTCTGTGGTAATGTCATCGAATTGGTGGAAAAGCATAAAGTTCTTGATGAGAAGGAAAATTTTTTTCAATGGAAAGAGATTGAAGATAACCCTGATATTGAAATTTACATAGAAAACGATTTGATCTCAGAATTCAAGGAAAAAAAAGTAGTATTTATCGATATTGCAATTGGGGAATTGAACGGTGAACAAATTGGTTTATTATTTATAAAGAAACAAAAAGATGTATATGGTTAAAATATGAGTTTTTCTTTAAAATGGTAGAAGAAAAACGATTTGCGGAAGCGACCGTTTCATATATTAACAAAAAAAAAAAAGATATAATAAATTTAAATAAAAGAATTTTAAGATGTTTTCTTTAACAAAAGAAGCAATTGATTATCTTCGTGAAAATATTAAGGTTAAGAATGAAAAACCTGTGATCATTATTTACCAAATTAGCAAACAAGCTTGTGCGGGTTCATATTCAGATTATTTTCTTGAGTTGAATTTTAAAGAAGAAAAAATTGACCCATCATCCTATGAAAAATATGGAGAAGTCGATGATGGTTATGGTATTATTGTTCCTATTTATATTGAAAAGAGAATATTAAGTGATTTTCCAGAAAAAGCAGAAATTTTGATAGATATACAAATAACTAAGAAATTTCATGAGGAATATGTTTCTCTTATTTTAAAGGAGCAAAAAAGATAAATTATAAATAAATTTTTTTTCGAAATTTTAAAATATAAACCATATTTTTTTTAGTACTCTCCTTTATTTATATATAAAAAACAATTCAAATCAATAATAGAATAAAGAACGGGTGATTATTTATAAATTTAGAAATTTCAGAAGAAGCCTTTAATTTACTGCAGGAAAAACAAAATAAATATCTTAAAAAAGATGGATTAGATGAGTTAGTACTTGTTATTTATAGGTATTTTACGAGATCTTGATCTGGAACTTTCTGCAGTGATATCGTTCAATTAATTGAGAAACCTAAAATTGCTAAGAATTCGCATTTTGAAAAGTGGAAACAAATCGATGTTGGAACTAATAGTTTTGAAGTGTATATTGATAAAAATCTGAAAAATGAATTAGAAATCAATTCAAACAATATTAAAATCAACGCGAGAACGTGGAAACTATTTGGCAAATATAAAGGCTCATTTTTATTGGAAATAGAAAAATCATAAATTTTTTTAAAAAAATGAACTATTCTTGATAAATTTTAGAAGATTAGTGATTTGCGGTTGCGTCCGTTTTCTTTTTATTTAACACCATTTTTTTTATTATTTACTATTATATTTTAACCGAAATCATTTGGGTATAAACATCAAAATATTCATTCTATAATAATTAGAAAAAATATAAATTTTAATAGATGAAAGTCTATAATTGTGTTAATCATATTTACCTATAAAATTTTATAAAAATAAATGAAAATTATAAAAAGAATTTAGGAGAACAATTATGAGACCAGAAAGAATCTTTCGATTAATTGTTCGAATCTTCCTCTTTATATTAGCTTCATCAATGTCATTTGTATCATTTTTAGGAGGCTATTCTGCGGCACTCATATTAACCAATGAAAAAAATATTAATGTTGATGTGGATTACGAGGGAAATCCATTTCTTGATCCTAATACGTTTGAGATTAACGTTGAATTTGAAATTAATAATTTGGGGTATTTTGACTTGGAAGATCTAAAAGTCGAGTTAATATTAAATTTGGTGTATGATCGAGTTACAGCTAGCGGAAATGTTTCAACCGGAGTGAAACTCTATGAAGATAAGAAGTCGTTTGCAACCATCCCCGCTGGAGAGAGCAAAAAATTTAAAATTTCCATCGATAAAGATGATATAGAATATATAAATTTTACCGATATTGCTCTGAATGCAGATCTGACAAGGGATCCCGTTTTTGATTTTGAAGCAAAAGAATTAAATATCTCAGCTAAATACTCCATGGGATTAATTTCATTTGAAGCACATATAGAGGATATGGATTTAGGAGGATTTGAGGAGAAGGTGACATAAAAGATGAGTTTTACTAAGGATAGAGTTATTAAGCAATTAGAGAATGCTAAAATTAAAAATATTATTAGAGGAACCTTAATAGCTGCGATATATTTCACTAGTACTGTACTTATCCCTTTTTGGACTTTTTCTTGGATAAAAACGATTCATGTTGAGGGGGTTGAATTACAGGCTTATAAACATCAAGTCAATCTAATATTGTTTTATGTTTGGGCTTTTGGGCTTATCATCTCTGGGACGGCGTTTTTTGCATATTCTGCCCCCAAACAATCCGTAAGACGGGGCGTATTTGCATTAATCCAGATTATCTTAAACTGTTTATATCTTTGGAGTTATAAATTTTCTGGAGCGTTAGAAATAGAATTCGAATTAGTGGATTTAGGTATTATCACAGTAAATCTGCAGCAAATGATATTACTTTATATGGGGATTTACTTTTTAACGGTGATTTTAAAAGCATATGATCTTGTTGATTTTGTTGTAAATCGAGAAAAAATTAAATATGAGAGAGGGAAAAAATAAAAGGAGGGTATTTAAATGTGGTTCCAAGAATATGAGAGGATTGAATTTTTACAAATTATAGCAGATATTATTGGATTAATATTAAGAGTATTACAACCTTTTGTTACACCTATTGGTGCTTGGATGGTATCTTGGGTCGACGTTCTTTTGTCATTTTTTCCTACTGGTAGTTTAATTCCATATTTTGTGATCTTTGCTATTTTAGTTATATCTGGCATTATTGTAAATACAAAATGGCCCGGAGAGAAATATATTGGGGTATACACCAAAGAAGGATCAGAGAGAGATACTGAAGAATCAAAGAGTAGCATAGATTTCCATGATAATGAGTAAAGGATAAATAAAATTAAAAAATTTATTTAAAAATATTTTTTCTTTTTAATTTTCACTATTTCATTTTTTTTAGTAGCTCAGCAATTCTTTTACCTAGGTCAAAAGCAATTTTTCCCGCTAATTCGTCTACTTCTCCTTTTCCTATAAACTCTTTTATATTATATTTCTGAAGACTAGTAATCGGGATATTACCTTCAAGAACTGGGCTTCCGAGTGCATTTCCTACAATTATCATCCCTTGAATAAGAGCAAAATTGATTAAATCAGAAATCACTCCTTCTCCCCCATTTCTAAGACCTGTAGAAGCCATTGGTGCAAAAATCATATCTTTTAATAAATAATTTTTCATTTTCCATGGTCTTGAACGATCAATCAGTACTTTTATTTGGGAACTAACTGAACCAAAGTAATTTGGGGCAGCTATTAACAGAGCTGACGATCCTAATATTTGTTCTTCTAATTTTTTTGTATCGTCGTATTCTGACAAAGGACAATCGTTAGGAGGTCTTAAACATTGATCGCAACCATTACAAGGAGATATATGATAATCCGCAATTTGGACCTTTTTTATTTCAAATTCCCCGCTTATTGACTTTATCCCTTCAATTGCTTTGTCAATTAAATAATTGCAACTCCTATTTTTTCTTGGAGAGCCAACAATTAAGGTTATTATAGAGCTCATGATCAATATTAATATTTAAATATATTAAAATTTTCTAAGTTTTAAAATAAGATACTCAACCTTGAAACATTTAATAATAATTTTCCTATAATCCTCTATAAAATTCTGGCCTCATTACTTCGGGATGAGTTAATCCATAATTGAGGGTAGATATAATTTTATCTTTATCTCTATCTAAAATTCCTTTAATAGGTAAATAATTTGAAGCATGATTCGAGCGAAAAATACAGTTTGCAGTTTTATTTTCAAATCCGATATTTTGCATGAATATTTTTAATTCCAACAATATATCAAATTGGTTCATTTCTTTGAACGATCCCTTCGCTTTTTTCCTGTAAATTTCGGTTCCTTGAGGTATCATTAATGTAAGAAAGGCTATATACCATTTTCTATCGTCAGAAGGGCATATCGTATTGATTAGATCAGCAGATTCTTTCGCATGCATTTCTGATAGTATTGGATTTTCAGCACCTCCAAGCCCGTTAATTAATGTTGCAGAAAGGGTAATATCTGCGTTGAAGAGCTTTTTAGAAGCATCTATATAATCCTCTTTGGTTGCATGCTTATTTACAGCTTTTAAAAGCTTATTATATCCTGATTCAAATCCTACATAAGCCATTTTTAGTCCCGCATCAGATAATTCTCTTAACTGCTCATCTGATTTTTTAAGAATATCTTTGGCATGAGCATAAACAGCACATCTTTCAAGATTAGGAAATAACTTTTTAGCGTATTTTGTGACTTCAAGTAATTTTTCTGCAGGAGTTACCATTGCATTGCCATCAAGAAAGAAAATCTTTTTTACTCTATGACCATATATTTTTTTAGCAATATTAAGATCTATTTTAACTTCTTCAACTTCTCTAACGAGAAATCGTTTTCGAAGATTTGACATGCAAAAATCACATTTAAAAGTGCATCCTTCAGTTAGTTGGATAAGTAATGAATAGGCTTCTGAGGGTGGTCTAAATACTGGCTCACAATAATATATTTTTTCTCTCATAACCTATATTTAAAGAATAAATGAGTTTTAAATAGAATCAAGTTCTCCACTCAAGAATTTTGCTTCTTTCTCATCATCAGCATCATCTGGTCTTTTTGAACAAGCTTTCAAGTGACGACCAAGCCTAACAAATTCTTTTCCGCAGTATGGACAAATTTTCTTATCTTTAGATTCTTTCTCACTTACTTTTTCCGGTTTTTCACTTTTTTCTGTACCACTGCCTTTTTTCTTTTTTCGTTTTTTTGGTTTCGAAGGTAAATATTCATCTATACTAACATCTTCTGGTGCGAATTCACATTCCCGAAGATGTGATGCGAGATCATCAAATAATTCACCACAGAAAGGACATTCAACTTCAGCAAATTCATCTTCACCATCTTCTACATCAGCTTTCCCGGCCTTTCTTTTTTCGAATTTTTCTTGAATTTCTTCTTCTTCCTCGAATTCATCGATTGATAAATCTACGTCTTCTTCTAATTCTATATCTTCAATTTCTGCTAATTCCAATTTTTTCTCTTTAATTTGTTTTTCCGCAGTTTTTTTGCTTTCAGCATAAATTTCTGATATCGAAACATTTGATCGAGGATTATATAGAAAACACACTTGGCAAACATATGCTCTGGTTCCAAGTACCAAATCCCTCTCAGGGCAATAACATAAAGGTTGTAAACTGTTAGAGATATCACCTTTAGGTTTAAGATGTTGACACGCAAGTTTACGAGAATACTTAACTTTTTGTTTTCGTCTAGGTATTGTATACTCACCACTAAAAAGAGTAAGTTATATAATTTCCCTTAACATTTATTTTTTACGATTTAAGATTAGTCCAAGAAAGATCTAGAAATTCAAACGAATTGAACTTAGATCCTCTTTTATTTTCCTTCTCTCTTTCGGATCTTCGATTTTAGGTATTAATTCTTCAACGATATCTCTTAATTCTATTATTTTCTCAGAAAGTAGTTCTGATTTGCTCCATATTGAAGTACGCAAAGGATGAGCTTTAAGTAAAGCTTCATTAAAGCTTCTAATTGCTTGTTCATAAAAAAGAGAAGCATTAAAAAGTTTATTTAAGCGAGTATGATAAATTGTACCAATTCTATGATAACATTTTCCTGCACCTGCAAAATCACCCGCTTTTTCATAATCAATTGAGGCTTTTTGGATTTTTTTTAATGCTGATTCCAAATTTTCAGCTTCTCCTTCTTTCAGAGCAATATATCCGATTAAATAATTTGCTTCTGCTCGATAAAATAAGTTATTAAATTTCTCGGATAAACTATATAATTCTGTTGCAAAATTCTTAGCTAAAACGTGATGATAAGAGGATATGCAATACTCTGATAAATTCCTTAGTAATGCGAAAACACGATCAAAATCTTTAATTTCTTTAAATATTTTTATTCCTTGTTGGTATTTTTCCACACCCATAAACGTATTTTTTTCTTCAAAAGCTTGATTTCCTTCAAAAATAAATTGTTCAGCTTCCTCCTTTATTTGAGTTATCTTCTTACCTTTTTTACTAATTTCACCATAAAAAAAATCATCAACATCAAACTCAATATCATCTGAAATGGGTATCTTAACTAAATCTTCTTTTTTGATTTCAACTTTCTCATCGTAAGAGTTAAGCTCATAATGTTCACCGTAAGCAGATTGTAATGGTTTTCCAGCAGAAACTAACGCTGAAAGTTCTGATAAAACATTAGCAAAAAAGAATTTATTCAATCCATCTACAATATATTCTACTTTATGATAATTATTATCAAATTGAGATTCATTGATATCCATATTTACATCAGTTATTCTATAAATTTCAAATCCGGTATCATATTTCGTAATTTTATGTTTAGTACCTTCTAAGATTTCTTCCTTTTTTTTTCCTAAAAGAGTGTGATCAAAGACTAATCCACAAAAATCATCATTCCTCGCTTGAAAACCTAGTTGATTAATAAGATCAATATATGAGAAAAAGAGTCCTAAACCCGGATGTGAATGAAACCATCCAATCATATAGTATCCTTTTGTTGCCTCATTTCTTTCTAATTTTTCTTGAATTTGTTCAATAAAACCATAATGCTTTTCATCTAATTGAACATCTGTGGAATGACCATATGTTAAAGCTTCAGCTTTTTCTACATATACAAAATTGTCGTCAGCATACCCAATTAAGATTCCATATATTTCTCTCCAATCTTTAGGGGGAATTACTTTATTAGCATATCGACTTGCATATAAAATTATAGTTTTATAAGCTTCGGCTTTAACTATAACGGATTTATCTGTTATTTCTTCTTTATTAATTTGTTTGGCATGGTTCTCTAAGTTCTGCGATTCTTGATTATTATCATCATTTCTCTCATTAATATTCTTATTTTTAAATTCTTCTGACATCTTAAAAAAATGGAATAATATTTTTAATTAGAAAATTTAGTGTTATTTAGAATTATATAATAGAATTCTTAAATAAATGTTTTTAAACTTACAATCTCTAATTTTCTTTTTTAGCTTTTTCTGCTAAGTCTAAAACCTTTTGTGCAAACTCTAAATTAGGAATAATATTTAAAGCTTTTTTCAATGCTTCGATTGCTTTATCATAATTTTTCTGATTATAGTAAGCAGATCCTAAATTTGTCCATGCCACTTCATCTTTAGGATTAATTTTCAAAGCATTTTTACAAGTTTTTATAGTGTTTTCAAAATCACCTATTTCAAGATAAGAGAAACTAAGTTCTGTTGATGCAATAGATAAATTTGGGTCAATTTCCAAAGCTTTTTTCAAAATTAATATCGCTTCAACATATTCACCTTTTTCGTTGTATAGATAACCAAGATTTTGCATTATAAGAGCATTTTTAGGTTCAATTTCAAGAGCTACTTTAAAAGAATCTATAGATTTATCTATATCACCATTATTATAATAGACTTGAGCCAGATTAATCCAAGCATTAATATTATTTGGATTAGATTCGACTATTTCCTTTAATTTTTTGATTTCATTCTCCATTGAAAATAATATCACTCCCATTATCCCTAAAAATAAAATTAATTTGTTATTGCATTACTTCTTCTAAAAGAAATGCTATCATTTTATGATAATCTGGTGGACATCCTGCTATCCACGGAAAATTATTCTTTTTTGCAAATTTTTTAACGCAATTTCCAAGACACATGATTTTAATATCATCAACTAGAGAGATTTCGTTCAGATCTGGATTTTCGCCATAAACTAAATAAATATTTTGATACCTATTCTTTAAATTATCCAATTTCTTATTTAATTCTTCGTTAAAATTAATTTTTCGCATCATCTGAGAATGTGCAATCTGACAACCAGAACATGCTTTTTCTGCCATATATCGGCCGATATTATCAAAATAAGTTATCCAAGTAGGTTGCTTAAAACTTCTTTTAACCTTTTCAATTGCAACTCCTTTGGATCGAAACTTAACTTTTGGAATATAAGGAATTTTTTCAATATCAAAACCCATTATTTCACAGCAAGCATTATCTAGTGCAATAGTATTCGTGGATGCTAATAATAAGTTCAGTTCTAAACTATAACTCATAGGATTTTTTGCTGGTCCATTACCTTCAATACAATATATAGCATCCATAATTGTTAAGTCAGGTCTCAATATTTTATTTAGTTCTAAAATATAATCATTTAGATTTTTTTTATGGAACATTCTTTTATCTTTTATTAATAATAATCCCTTTTGATTTTTACATCCTAGTGAAACCTGGGTTTGATAATGAGTTTTCATTGTTGGGATGTTTATATATTCATGCGTCTTGATAATTTTTGGAAGTTTTAATTTTCCATATTTCCAATGATAATTTTCTCTTTCGATATTTTTTTCTTCTAAGTTTAATATTTTTATTTCTGGCTTTTTTTTTAAATACTCATAATTGCATGATTTTAGTATATATTCCCAATGATGAGGTTTATAAAAAAACGCCGAACCTTCTCCTATAACGATATTATCATAACCTAAATTTAAAAAATAATCGCAAACTGACTCAATAACTTTTGGATGAGTAATTACACCGGATTCACCAGATTCATCTGTTACAAGATTTGGCTTTAAAAATAATTTATTCTTTTTAGGTTTATAATTGATTATTTCAAGAAGTTCCTTTATTTTTATAAAAGAACATTCTTCAATAGTTGATTTTATTATTCCTACTATATTATTCATTTTTTATTTGCTAAGATGTATCTTTATTTTAAATTATCCCCTTTCTTCTAAAATCTCTGTAATCTTCTGCAGAATAGTTGAGATTTGCTAAAATTTCCTTAGTGTGTTGTCCTACTTTTGGAGCTAAAGTTCTAATTGTAAGTGGTGTTCTCGACATTTTAATAGGAGAAGCTATATTTTGAACTTCACCGAATTTTGGATGTTTTATTTTAACAACCATGTTACGTGCCTTAATTTGAGGATCTTCACATGCCTTTTCAAAAGAATGAATTGGCATAACACATGCATCTAAATTTATGAAAATCTTCATCCATTCTTCTTGAGTTTTCTTTAGAAATTCTTTCTGCATTTCCTGATATACATACTCCTTCTCCTCATCTATAGGATTTCCTTTAGGAATTAAATCATCGCGCCCTATACCCTTAAATACTTCACGCCGAAACTTTAATTCTATTGCTCCGACAGATAAATATTTATTATCTTTTGTTTTAAAAACGGAATATAGTGGAAGCTCACCATGTAAGGGGTTTAAAGGTTTTATATCTCCATCATTTAAATTTTTACTAATATGAAATGCTGCTGCCATTGGCATAAAAGAAAAAACACAATCTGTCATTGAAATGTCTAAATATTGCCCTCTTTTTTCGGGATTTTTCTCCCTTTCCATAAGCGCACCAAGAATACCAATTGTTGTAACTAATCCTCCTCCAATATCTGCCGCTTGAATGCCTGGAACTATTGGTGGTCTTTCTTGATTTTCCATACCAAATTTGGTTCTTTCTCTATTTAAATCCAGAATTCCACAAATTCCAATATAATTTAAATCATGTCCCGCTATTTGTTCATAGGGGCCATTTTGACCATATCCGGTCAAAGAACAACAAATAATTGATGGATTTATTGAAGAAAGAGTATCATAATCTATTTTTAATTTATTTGTAACTTTTGGACGAAATGTATCTAAAACTACATCCGCTTGTTTTACCAATTCGTAGAAAATTTCTCTAGCTTTCTCTTTTTTTAGATTAAGAGTTATAGATTTTTTGTTTCTCATAATGATAGAATTGAATGCGCTCTCGCGATATCTTCCTTTTTGAAAGAAAGGAGGAGGATTTGCATATGGATATTTAGGATCTTCTACGCGGATGATATTTGCTCCTAAATCTCCTAAAATCATTGTACAATAAGGTCCTGGTAGCATTCTTGTTAGATCTAAAACTGTAATATTCTCTAATGGTAAACTCATAATAATTAGAATAAAATGCTAAAAATAAAGATTTTTATTTATATGTTTTTAATTCAATAAACTAAGCCTGTTTGTCTAATTTTCGATTGATATATTCTAGATTTTCTTGTTGGACTTGAATATCTTCTTCCAATTTCAATTTCATTGCCAATGCTTATGTTTTTTCACAAAATATTTTACCACTTGAATAATCACTGATGTTACCTAACAGTGGTCTAAAGAATTTTTATAAATTTAAAAAAATAAAAAAAAGATGTTATAAAAAAAATTCTTATAGTTCTATTATTTCAGCTATCATTTTATCTGTATCGATAATAGCAAAAGTTGCCTTTCCAGATAAATATCCACATGCTTCTCCGGGATTTATGACTAAAACTCCGTTTTCATACTTTTTATTTACTACAGCATGGGTATGACCTGATAATATTATGTCATATTTCTTGGAATTTGCTAAAGCGTCTATAGTTTCCTGTGTTGGCATATGAGCTGCAAAAACTCTTCTGCCATCAAAATCATTATTAATTTCCATCCCTACTATATTGCAGATCTGTCCAAGATTTTGCATTAAAAACACTCTTTCTCCATCATTATTGCCCCAAACTCCATAAAAATTCTTTTTTATGTTGGTTTTTAATCCATCAAACCATCTCTTTACAAAAGGGGCTACATAATCGCCACAGTGTATTAAAGCATCAACATTTCTTTCGTTCATTATGGAAACTGCTTTTAAAATATTGTCCTTATGATCGTGTGTGTCTGAAATAACTGCTAACTTCATTTTTTTAATCATTATTTTTATTTTAATGAATTAGATTAAGATGGTTCAATAATTAAAATTTACTTTTACAAAAAAAAGATAAATAATTATAATATTTATTTAATTAAATTATTGGTTTTAACAAAACTGGATGGTTTTAGATGATTGAAGAATTCTTTAACTCTGAAAGAGAAGCGATTAATTTAGAATTAGAAAAATTTTTTGATAAACTTAATAAAAAAGAAAAAGAGCTCCTTTTTGCCGATTTCAATAATCAAATGAAAAATTTCATTATACCAGAAAAAAGCAAAGCTAAACGTATCCATCCTATTCTTTTAGTTGCTGCGTTTAATGGCATTATTAATCCAATGTATTTAGAAGAAAATGTAAGGGAAATAAGAAAAGTGGCTATAGCAGTAGAGTTTCTTCACAGCGGGCATTTAATTCATGATGATTTAATAGATAATGATGATATGAGAAGGGGAGAACCAGCTTTCCATAAACAATTGCAGAATGAAATTAATAAAGTCTATAAAGCATTTGATATGTCTGATAAGGAAAAACTAACTAAACTATATGGACGGGATTTAAGTATTCTTGGAGGCTCTCTTGGTTATATTACTGGATTGGACATAATTCGATCTTCTAAATTCCCGGATCAACAAAAACTATTAGCAATAAATGAGTATTCTGAAGCAATGGATTATTTAATGAAAGGTATGATTATTGAAGAATATATGGAATATCATAATATTACAATGACTTTAGAACAATATCTGTCCATTGCTGAAATGCAAAGGGCAAGAGTTTTAGAAAAATCTACTAAAATTGGAGCTATTTTAGCAAGAGGAAATATACATTACCAGATAAAACCTTTATCTGAAGCCATGTTAAGAATAGGTCAGGCTCATGCTATACGTGATGATATTCTCGATATAGAGAATGATATAAAAGACAGAAAGAAAAAATTTATCTATATTTTAGCTGTACAAAATACAGATGAGGACCAATCAAGAATCTTAAATGAAATATATAGAAAACCGGAACTAACCAAAAGCGATCTTAATGAAGTTATGAAAATTTTTGCTGAAACCAATGCTATTATAATAGCAGAGCATTTTAGTAAAAATTTAGTACAGGAAGCCAAAGAATTTTTACGAGATATTTATCCCGACCTTAATAGAGAGCAAAAGGAATTTTTTAATGAATTCAGCGATTTCATCTATTTACGTGGGGTTTGAGGAAAAGACCTCTTAATCTTTTTATATTACAACTGCCCCAGAATTATGAATTTTTAACATTAAATTAGTTAAGGTTTTAAATACTTCTAAAATATTATAATTCTCTAACGCACTTGTTTTGTAATATCCATCCAATTCTTTCGATTTGACAAAATCCATTATATGTTCATCACTAATTAATTCTGCTTCAGGTGTTTTATCCAATAAATCACTTTTACTCCCAATTAATAAAATTGGTATATTTAAGCTTCCAGTATGGCTAATTAGCATATTATACCAATATTCTAATTGCTGAAATGACGAAAAATTAACTAAATCAAAAACAAGTAATGCCCCGTTCGCACCCTCTAAAAATTTTGGTATCATGGGTCTAAAACGTTCTTGACCTCCAAAGTCGAAAATAGAATTAACTGCATATAATTCATTTTTACTTTGAATTTTTAGAAACTTGATCCTTAAGTAGGTAGAATGAAAACTTATTCCCAAAGTCATTTTAGTATTCAGATCAAATGAATTAAAACAATACCTGTTAAATAAACAAGTTTTTCCTACTCCCGGAGCGCCTATTAACACAATCTTAAAAGCATAACTAATATTTTCTTCCGGAATAATCATACTTACATAAGACCTAAATAATACTCGAGGTAAAAATTTTTTTTATAAAAATATAAATTGTGCTTGACAAAAAAAATAATCGAAAACGATATTATTTTATAAGGTAAAAATCTAAATTAGGGAATTATATTAAATATTATAGATAAAAGCACTTTTTTTGATTTTATTTTATTAATAATAAAAGTTTGAGTAGAAATTGATAAGCAATAAACTCCCTCCAGAACAAATAATTATTCGACCACCGGTCGAAGCCTATTCAGTTTTAATTGCGGTTACAGGTGGCTGTTCATGGAACCAATGTAGATTTTGCGGAACTTATAAGGGTATTTATGGTGGAGGCCAAGATTATGCTATAAGACCTTTAGAAGATGTATTGAGTGATATTGATAGATATGCTGACATGAATTATCATGGATTTCCGGTTTTTTTAGCGGGAGGAAACCCGACATCAGCACCGACAGATTATTTAATTCAAATTATTAAATATGTGAGGATTAAACTTAGAAATGTACCTCGAATTAGTTGTTATGCTAAAGCTTTAGATATTTTAAGAAAAACAAAGGAAGAATTAAAAAACTTAGCCGACGCTGGTTTAGATATAGTTTACATGGGTTTAGAAAGCGGTTCTAGTAAAATTTTAAGAATTATGAAAAAAGGTACAAATGCGGAATCCATGATAAAAGCAGGCAAAAAAATACTAAATGCTGGAATTAAATTAAGTTTATATATTATTCTCGGTCTTGGTAGTTACAAATTTTCTGAAGAGCATGTCAAAGAGACGGCAAGAGTCCTGACGGAGATTAATCCAACTATCTTTCGATTCCGAACTCTAAATATTATGCCTAATACACCTTTATGGAAAGAATGGAAGGCTGGTGAATTTGAATTATTAAGACCAGTGGATAATCTAAAAGAAGAAAGAGAGATTATTGCAAAGTTAGGAAATAATGTCACTTCGCAGGTTTTTAACGATCACGTGTCTAACTATTGTGCTATAGAATCATCTAATATTAAAGAAGATAGAGAGAAATTCATTAAAACCTTGGATGCATTCATTAATAATCCAAGAATTCAGAACATGTCAAGAAAAAATTTAACCCGAATGTGATTTTTAATTCCTTAAAATTAAAGCATAATTTAAATAACATATATTAATTAAATTTATTAAGTTGGGATAAGATATGGGTTATATTTATGCAGTTATTGGTGCTGGCAGGCAAGGAACGGCTGCCGCTTACGATATGGCGAAACGGGGAAATGCGGAAAAGGTTCTAATTGGTGATATTTCTATTGTAAATTCGGAAAAAGCCGCTAATAGAGTTAATAGCATTCTCAATAAAAAAATAGCGAAAGCCAAGCAAATTGATGTAAAAGATCATTCCTCTTTAGTCGATTTTTTAACTGGAGTAGATTCATTTCTAAGTTCTGTCCCTTACTATTATAATTTGGATATTGCGAAAGCAGCAATAGAAGCAAAAGCAAATATGTGTGACCTTGGAGGCAATACAGACTTGGTTAAAGAACAATTAAAACTCAATACTTATGCTAAAGAAGTTGGTATAAGCATTGTTCCTGACTGTGGACAAGTACCTGGTATGGGAACTACATTATGTGTGTATGCGATGAGTCTATTAGATAAACCACGAGAGGTTTTTATATGGGATGGAGGCTTACCTCAGAATCCTCGTCCTCCTTTTAATTATCTTTTGACATTTAATATCGAGGGCTTGACAAATGAGTATGCAGAACCCACAATATTTTTAAGAGATGGCAAGCTTATTGAGATTCAACCATTAGAAGAATTAGAAACAATAGATTTTACTCCTCCTATAGGTCGCTTAGAAGCTTTTACAACAGGAGGAGGCACTTCAACAGCACCCTGGACATTTGAGGGAAAGCTTATCACATACCAAAATAAGACAGTTCGATATCCGGGGCATTTTGCACAATTAAGAGCCTGGTATGATCTAGGTTTATTTGATTTAAATCCTCTATTAATTGATGATCAAGAGGTTATACCCCGAAAGATACTCCATACTCTCTTAGAACCTAAAGTCGTAGTGCCTGGAAATAAAGATTTAGTAGTTATTAGAATAAAATGCTTAGGAAAAAAAGATGGAAAGGATGCAGAAGTACTTTTAGAATTAATTGATTATTACGATGAGAGCACAGGATTTACTGCCATGGAAAGAACTACTGGCTGGGATGCCTCAATTGTTGCAATTATGATGGCTCAAGGAAAAATCCAAAAGGGAGCTATCCCAGTAGAATTAGCCATACCTGGAGATTACTTTATTGAGGAATTAGCAAAAAGAGGGATTGAAATCACTACAAGAATTATGTAGACTTTTGATCGACTAAGAAGATTAAGCTCTCATTTTCTCTAATTAAATTTTATCAAAATATTAATAAAAATGAGAAAATTATGATGAGAGTTCTCCTTTTTATATTCTATTTAGTGATAAAGATTTATAACCTAGCATTATCTTTATAATTAATACTCAAGATTATATTACAAATTAGTGAATTAAAAATGACAGATCACTTTCGTAAAAAAGCCCATACAAACGAGTTAATAACGACTTTTGATGATGTTCTTATCCTCCCGGGATATACAAACTTTGAGCCAAACCAAGTTGATATTTCCACAATTTTGGGAGATAAATATAAATTTAATTTACCTATAATGTCAGCAGCAATGGACACCGTCACAGAAGAAGAAATGGCAATTAAAATGGCCTTGTTTGGAGGTCTAGGCGTTTTACATCGAAACTGTTCTTATGAAAAGCAATTAAAAATGGTGCGCCATGTAAAAAGAGCACGATCTTTTGTTATAGAAGATGTTGCGACGATTTCACCTGAAGAATCTGTCTATAAAGCAAAAAATTTTATGGAAACTTACAGTATAAATGGGCTTGTAGTGGTTGATGACGGAAATAAAGTATGTGGAATTTTTACAAAAAGAGATATCCCTTTTTCAGAAGATGAAATCAAAAAGGGACTCGTAAAAGATTTTATGACTAAAGATGTGGTTTCAATCAAACCGGGAGCGTCCCGTGAAGAGGCTTTAGAAATGCTCTTTAGGCATAGAATTGAAAAATTACCAATTATAGATAATGGGAGTTTAAAAGGATTAATTACTAAAAAGGATTTAAAACCAGAATTTCCTTTAGCTTCAATCGACGAAGAGGGACGTTTGTTATGTGCGTTGGCAATTAGCCCTAAATGTCCCACCACTCATGAGGCTATCTCAAAACTTAAGGAAATTGACCAATTTACGGATCTATTTTTTATAGATGTAGCAGATTTTTATAAAAAAGATGATATTGAAGGAACAAGAAAATTAATGGATTTATTGGAAGCTGATTTCGTGATCGGTAATATTGGAACCTATGAAGCGGCCGAATATATTTTAACTAAATGTGATTATCCTGATAAGGTTATCGCATTGAAAGCTGGAATGGGCTCTGGATCTATATGTACAACTTCTATCCAAACTGGTGTAGGAGCTCCTACATTATTTGCTACTGCTGAAGTTGCAGATGCTATAGCCGATTATAACCCAGAGATGGGTTTAATTGCAGATGGAGGCTTCAAAAATCCAGGAGATCTACCAAAAGCTTTCGCAGTTGGAGCCGATATGATTATGTCAGGACATTTCTTTGCAGGTACGACTGAAAGCCCTGGGTACTTAGACACAATACAAGGAAGAAAAGTAAAGATTTATAGAGGTATGGGTTCGAAAGAAGCGCGAACTACTAATTATGTATTAGATAGATATAGCATAGAAGCAAAAATGCTTCCTGAGGGTGTTTCTGATCATGTACCCTTTACGGGACCTTTGGAAAGCATGTTAGAAACACTAAAAGAAGGTTTAGCTAATGGAATGATATATGCAGGAGCTCAAAATCTCCGAAAAATGAGAAATGCTAAAATGGGAGTAATTTCTGCCATAGGACAAACAGAGGCAAGACCACATGATTTATTAGGTAAATATTAACTTATCAAATCCTTATTTATACTAATTCTCAGTTAAAGTTGACTTTTATTTTAAATTAAAACTTAATAGAAAGATTTTACAAAATATTATAAGCAAATTCTTGTATTATTTATTAAATTTTCTACATGAATGGGAATTAAGTATGGTTGACGTAAGAGGCAGTTTGCGTTTCGCATTTTCTACAATTTTCAGCCCCAATGAAGAATTTGATCCTAAAAATTTAAAATTAGATGATAGATTTTTTCCAGGTTTTCAAGAAGAAAAATTAATTAATATTGATGAGCTTGATAATCAAAAAGACAGAAGAGTTATAAAAGCAGTTAAAAAATTGCGTGAAAAAGTTGAAGAAAAGAAGGTAAAATTAGCTGAAAGAGAAGGGCCTTTGAAAATCTTTTTAGTTAAAAAAGGCTTATCAGAAAAGGATGTAAATCATATAATCGAGCAGACTCAAGTACAAAATTTAGGCTTATTTTTAGAATTTATCGATAAAGATCCTAAAGCACTTGCGGCAAAAATTAATATTAAAAATCAAGATGAACTCTTAGAATACATGAGAATGGCTAGAAAATCCCTTGAGACCCTCAAATCAACTATAAAAAATCCTTCAAGTATAGTCAAAACTGCTATACTTATGTGTTTTGAACTTTTTCAAATTTCAAAAGAAAATATTAAAGAGTATACCAATCAAGACGGAGAAATTCTATATATAGATGAATTAAGGGAAATTAGTCTCGCATTCAAGGCTAATAATGAAATTGAAGAAATTGAATACCTAGAATTTATTGAAGCAGATAAAAAATTTGGATTTGAGGTGGATTGGGTTATTTATAATGTTGATAATAATCGGTGGATAAATATTTTACAAAAAGTCGCTATAGTAGCTACAACCTCAATTATGCAATATGTAATCCCTCGGATCAGCGCTACAATCGGATCGATTATCAAAAATGCCATTAAACGCAAAACTGATGAATTATTAATTGCAGGGTGTAATATGGATATACGATTAATTTTTCATGAATTATTAAAAGCAAATTTGGCCATAGAATATATCAAATTTCAAAGATTTGAAGCAAATATATTTAATGAAGAAGAGAAAAAAGCAATATTAACAGAATGTGGTGTAAATTTGCTCAAAAATCCGGAATTGGTCGAGCATGGAAAAGATGTGATTAGAGATTTACCCAACCTAAAATAAAATAGAGATTTTAATTAATAAAAACATTCTAAAATTCAAAGCTCTAAGCATTTTTTTTATTTACCTCTAATTAATTAAGTTTTAACCCCATCGAATATTAATCTAAAATGTTATTATAATTTCAATTGATTATATTAGGTTTGGTTTCCATGAAAAAAATTGAACGCGCAATTATAAGTGTATTTGATAAAAACAAATTATTAGAATTTGTAAAAGTATTGATTAATGAATTTAAAGTTGAAATTTTATCAACTGGAGGCACTGGTAAACTATTAGAACAAAATGGAATAAAATATATAAAAATTTCGGATTATACTCAGTCTCCTGAAATGTTTGATGGCAGAGTTAAGACTTTACACCCAAAGATAGAAGGAGGAATCTTACTTCGTCGAGATATTCAAAAAGATATAGATGAAGCAGAAAGATTTCATATCCGCCCAATTGATATGGTGGTGTGCAATTTATATCAGTTTAAAGAAGCTATTGAGAAACCAGATATCACTTTAGAAGAAGCATTAGAGATGATTGACATAGGAGGTCCGACGATGATTAGATCTGCTGCAAAGAATTTTCCGGATGTTATTGTGGTTCCAAGTCCCGAATATTATGATGAAATAATTAACGAGATGAGAAAAAATAGAGGGGCAATAACAGAAAAAACTCGAGCTGCTTTAGCTCAAGAAGTGTTTGCGATTATGGCTGATTATAATTTTACGATAGCTAATTATCTACAGCACTATTATAATCCCGAAGTGAAAATGGGAGCCAGATTATATAAAATTTATGAAAAAGTCCAAGATTGTAGATACGGAGAAAATTGGGATCAAGCAGCAGCATATTATAGAGATTTATCTGCTAAATATGGGCTTCATAATTTAAAGCAATTAAGTGGAAAAGAAATTTCTTTTAATAATTACTTGGATATTGACGCTTGTTTACAGATGCTTCTAGATTTTGGGAAGGAACATTACGTAACAGCTATTTTAAAGCATACTTCTCCAAATGGGATAGCAATTGATAGAAAAGACCAATTAAAATCCGTTCAAATGGCTTTTAGTTGCGACCCCTTATCCGCATTTGGAGGAATTTGGGGTGTAAATCAAAAATTAACCAGAGAAATTGCTGATTTTATTGTAAATAAAGAAAAAATATTTGTAGAAGTTCTTATTGCTCCCTCATTTGATCCTGAGGCTCTAGATATATTAAAAACGAGAGAAAATATGAGAATTTTAGAGTACGGAGATCTACTTGATAAAAGGGAAGAGATTTATAAAAATTTTGAAATTCGTTCCACCTTGGGAGGTGTTCTAGTTCAAGAATATGACTTTAAACCTGTCATTAAAGAATGGAATGTAGTCAGTAAAAAACAGGTTGATGAAAATGAAAAAGAAGCCTTAATTTTTGCGTATAAAGTATCTAAGTGGGCCAAATCAAATTCCGCCTGTTTTGCTCAAGTTTATGATACAGGAGTTTATTCCATTGGAATTGGTGCCGGTCAGCAAAGTCGTGTCCATGTTGTGAAATTAGCTATACAAAAAGCCATAGAATTTGGGCATAAAGAAGAGCTTAAAAATTCCTTAATGGGAACAGATTCGTTTTTCCCCTTCCCGGATGGTCTAGAAGCAGCAATAGAAGCAGGGGCAAAAGCAATAATTAATCCCGGAGGTTCTATAAGAGATGATATGATTATTAAACGAGCTGATGAGCTAGGTTGTGCCCTAATCTTTTGTGGAAAGAGAGTATTTCGCCATTAAATAATATTTTAGTTTTTTATATCATAATTCCCTTTATAAAAAGAAATTATCTTCAAAATGCAGAGCCATTTATCTAGAATTCTTCCAGATTTTCCATGATTTATGTTATTAAAATTAAAATCTTAATAAGCTTCATTAATTAAAAAGAATCCTTTTTAAAGAAAAAAACTATATAAACTCCTAAAAATATAAATTTATATACTATAATAATCAATCACACTTTTAAACCCAATTTTTTACTTGAATAATTTAACTAATTAAAATTATTATACATCTCAATTTAGAGCTTTTACGAGGTACTCAGCTTAAATGGATTTTTTTTTGAAAAACGTTAAAGAGACGCTTGAGGCTATTAATAAATTAATGGATAATAATGTTTGTATTGTTAATACTAAAAGGATTAGAAGATGTTATAATATTAAATCTTCGAACCGGTCTAAAATTAATTTTATTTGGCGTTCGCTTGATTTTCTTGCTAAGGAAGGTATTCTTGAAGAAAATGGTATATTGAAGCCAAAAACGTATAAAATTAAAGTAGAAAATAAAATTGATGTCGATAAGTTTATCAATCAAATTGATAAAGATAAAAAATAGACAAAAAAACGTTTAAGAATTTAAACTTAAATTTACCAGCAGCTCATTAAGGTTATTTTTAGCTTCTTTATCTTCTGGGTTATTTATCAATCGTTTTTGAAGAAAAATTATTTTTCCATAATTTTGTTCAATTTCGTTAAATACTTTTACCCATTGTTCAAATTTATCTAATAACTCATAAACATCTGGATCCTCTTTAAAGATCTTCACGTCATTTTTTTTTTCAGCTGGTAGGTTTTGATATCTCTTAAAACTAAATCCTTGGTTTTGGAGCAATTTTTTATTAGCTTCAATTACATAAGCATTTAGTTGAGCCCTCCATTTTACATAATTTAAGTTAATTCTATCAATTGTATCTTGAATGATTTTTATTTCTTGAGGGAATATTGTCTCATCTTGTTTAGACAATATTTGCTTAATTTTCTGAAATTCTATGGTAAATTTTTTTATGTGTTTATTCACGACTTTTCTAAAATCATCTATTACAGTATTATAATCAAATTCAAACAATAGTTCTTCGCTTGAAAATGTATTTGTTTTAATATCAAAAGTACCTTTTAATTTCCTCTCCTTTATTAGATTTTCTAATAATTCTTTCAATAAACTTATTTCATCCTCATTTAATTCTTTTCCGTAAAAAAGATCTTCGAATGAAAAGAGGAAACTATTTTCTAACATTAAATCGCGAATTCCCTTTAATGTATAAAAAACAATTTCTCCCGCTTCTTCATGAAAAATTCCTTGTAACTTGCCATCTTTTTTTAATTCACTAATAAGTTCTTTAATTAAATCTGAATTTATTCCAAAATTCCCTAATGAAATTAGCTTAGCAGATTTTGCTCTATCAATTAAGTTATATTTAATATTATTTTTTGCTTCTTCAATCTTTTTTGGACTTAAAATCAGCTGATCTCCTTTGATAAAGTAATTTAACCCTAACTCATTAATAAAACTGAAAAAAACATCATAATTCATTCCTGTTTTTTCAGTATATTCTAGGATATTAATCTCATCTTTTCTTTTTATTTCTTCCCCTATTGATTTGAGATTTTCATCAATTTTTGAAAGGATATGATCAATATCTATATTAAGCTCTTCAGCAACTTTATTAATTTGTTCTTTTTTACTAGTTTCATCAGAATTTCGGTTAATTTCTTCAATTCGACTATTTAAATATTTCGAAAAGTAGAAAATCTCTTTATTCTTATCCCAAATCCCGCTTCTTGGGTCAATATTTGAGGTTAAGATATCCATTAGCAATAATTTATTAATTTTTAATTTTTCTGAAATTTTTATCATATCTATAAATCCTATTAATTTTGAATTATTAATCTCATCTTCAACTCGAATTCTTCCAATGTTGGTTAACCAAGATGTTCCTTTATGAAAATTAGTTAGATAATCTCGTGGTAAGTTTTTGATTAATTTAATAAAATCCTGTTCTAATAATTTTTGTCGATAAGATTTAAGATCTATGACGCTATTATTAGCTGCCACTCTATTTATTTGCTGAATAATTTTTTTTAATGAATAGTATACTTGCAAATTTGTTCCCATTAAAAATTCTTGATTCAAATCAGCAATAATATCGTGAACAAAGCTAGCAGGTAAAAAATCATATTGTTTTTTTATATTTATATGCCCCTTTTTAAGAAATTGATTGTTAATATCAGATTTAAGGTATTCATAAGGATAGAAGTTAAATTTTGAAATATATCCTTTAATAAGATTTAAATTGAGTAAAGTAGCTATAAATAATTCTAACTCTGAATCATTTTCTATTATTTGAGAAAAAGTTTCTTTTAATTTTTGATATGATATCTTATTATCAGTGTTAAAAATGTTATAAAGCTTATTTTTTTCTAGTTCATAAAAATATATTTCATTCTTTTTTTTATCCTTTATATAAAAATATATTTCTACGTCTTTTAGTCGTGATTTTTTAATTTTTTCTAAAAGATTCTTAATATTCATATTTTTTTCTTGGGCTATCTCTGAAATATTAAGTTTCTTCATTAAAAATTGGCCATCTAATAGCTTTAATGAATCCTCTGTTTTTAAATTCCTAAAATCAATTTCTTTTAAGGAGGGAAAAAATCTTTTAAATAAAATTTCCAAATATTTTAAAATTTCAGGTGATTCAGCGCTAACATCACTCTGCATTAATTCTTTTGCGCTCTCTCTAAACCTATAAAGTTGCTTGAAATCTAATTCGTTGATATATTGAAGAAAGTGTAATAGAGAAATGATGTTCTCTTTCTTTTTTTCTAATTTCAAGGCGTCTAGAAGTATATTAACATGAGAATAAATTGAGGTGGGTGACTCCTTTACGAATTCATGTAAAAAATAATGAGCATTATCTTTAACATCTTCAGAATCATTAATTAATAACTGAATAAAAATTGAAAAGTATTTTTTTATTAAATTAGCATTTCCAAGAATATAAAATCCCAAAATAATTATCGAATTCACTTTTAGTTTCTCATTTTTAGCTTTAAGAAATGGTTCAAGTTTGTTAATTAAATCTGAAGAAATTAATTCAATATAATTTTCAGCTAATATACTTAAAATATAAGTTATTGGAATACGGAAATCGCTTTCTTCTAATAAATTTTCAAGTTGTTTGATGGTTTTTTGGATCTTTACAATTTTTTCTTTAGATATAAACTTATTTAACCTTATAATTAGCGGTTCGATTTCCTTATAATCATAAAAATCTTCCAAATTAAACATATCTATATAATCTAAAGTTTAATCGGATAATAATTTTTTGAACGGTTCAATCTTCAGCATATCTTTAATTTCTTTAATAATATAATCTGGTTTTGAATTCCTTAATTGTTTTTCCGTACCATGTCCAGAGAGTAATGCAATACTATTAACTTTTGCAGCCTTAGCACATATAATATCTGATGAGAGATCACCAACGTAATAAACTTTTTTTTTATTAATAATTGGAAGTTTAAACATTTCCTTTATTTCTTTTAATGCGAATATTATAGGGTAAGGATGGGGTTTTCTTACCGAGATATTATCTCGTGAAATAAAAATAGAGATATACTCATCCAAATCAAAATTTGATTTATAGTATATTAATCTTTTTCTACTGGTATTTGATACAATACCGGAAATAATCCCAAAATTTTTAAATTTAATTAAAATTGAGTGTAATTGGGGATTTACCTTCTCGTACATTTTCTCATATTTCTTATAAGTAAGTCGAAAACTCATAAAAAAGATTAATCTCTTAATTTTATTAGGAATAATCGATTTATATGAAAAATTTGCCTTTTTGAGTGCTTTTAGTCTATTCTTAGAATCTGATTCTTCAAAAATTCTTGCAAAGTCAATCAGTCGGAAATTTTCGATATTTTGCCAATTATAAAACTTTTTCCTAAGATGCATTAAAGCAGTATATTCAAGTGCTTTTTGAGTTAAAACAACACCATCTAAGTCAAATAACACTATAATTGGTATTGCCATAAAATGTATTTATAAAATATGATTTTACACTTAAATCTAACGATTTTAATTGAAATATAAAAAAGAATATAATTAGATTATCTAATATTAAAAGTTGAGCAAATGCCAAGATTATTAACACTTTGTTGTAAATAATAATAAAAGAGAAAAAAATAAATTAGACTTGAATTTTATTTTTCTGCATCCTCCACAGATATCTCGCTAAGTAGATAATCAATTTGTTCTGATTTCTTATTTATATTTAGAACAGTGTGTAATACAATTAATTCATCAGATCTTCCAGGCATTAACACAATTGTTCCAGCTCTCAAGATGAAAAATTCAAATACGTCAGGTATTGATTTTTTAATCCTTAAGTTTGTTACCGGATATCTGTCAGCGGCACTAAATATACCCTTCTTATGATAAATTTCGTTTCTTTCCACTTTCCAATAATCAAAATAAGTATTCAATATAACAAAAAATAAAACGATACCTAAGATAATTGTCATCGTCATGTAAAACTGATACGTAATTCCGAGGTTGAATTCAATTTCAGAAATACTGGGCCATGGAAATATAGGATAAATAAAGAATATTCCTAGAAGTATAAAAATTACGATAGCCAAGATTAATATGAAAAATTTAGAAGAGGAAAAGTCAAATGCGATTACGAACAAATTGCAAAAAAAAATTATCATCCAGAATGCTCCCAGCCATTGAGCAGGAGTATTTAATACGAATTGAATTGGCCATAATATCAAAGAAGTAAAGAATAAGGGATAAAAGAATATCACCTTAGGGTAACTTCTCAAAATAACCATTTTCACTGGCTGGGTTTTCTTTTTTTCATCTGCCATTAAAATCACGACTTTTAATTTTGATTTTTAGATAAATCATTAACTTAGTTAAAATATCATATTGTGCTTTCATATATAAATTAATAATGCTTTTAAAAATTAAACGCTTGAAAATATAAAGCGTAAAAATATTAAAAATAAGGTCTAAAAATAAAGCAAAATAGACTTTTAACACATATATACTAAGTTCTAATAATTTTAAAAAATTTTAATATTAAGAAAATTAAAAAAAATCTCTAATTGACATAACCATTCTGCAGGAAAATTCAATTTGCTGATTTCCACTTTCACTAATTCCCATGTGACCGGGTAAAAGATATTTAACATCTAAATTATTAACATATTTGATTGAATTTTGGAGAGTAGTTAATGAGCCCCCTGGAAAATCATAACGTCCAAATGAGCCGCCACAAAAGACTAAATCTCCAGGTATTAATATTTTTTTTGATGGTTCATAATAACTAACAGACCCTAATGAATGACCGGGAGTATAATGTATTTGAAATATAAATTCAGTATTAATTTTAATTTCTGACTGTTGTTTTAAATCAAATACTTTAAGAGGGATAATTTCAAGTCCAAACATTTTGGGGGTGATGCCTAATGCTGTAGGAAAAATTTTTGATTCTTCTCCATTGTTTAAGATTTCTGCTGTCTTTCCATAAGCAAATATTTGAGGGGGATCTTTATTCATTAACTTCATTAAAGGATAGAGTCCCAAAACATGATCCACATGCTCATGGGTAAGAAATACTTTAGTTATGTTTTCAAATTCTAAGCCCAAATTTTTCATGCCAGCTAAAAGAGCTTTTAAGGATACTCCATTACCAGCATCAAAAAGAGTAATTTCACCAGATTCTTGATCTAGAATGCAATATTGATTACAATCCAGCATAGCATCTTCAGAGAAGTAATAGACGTTTTTAATAACCTCTTTACCCTTTTTTGCTGAACTTCCTCCCGATAAGAACATGCCTATTTTTCCTTTTTTTATTTAAAGAGATAAAATTTGCTTTATTTTAATGTTTTATCTTTATAAAAGTTAATATATTCCAAAAACAATCTTTATTTATGGAAGGAGAACCCGATCTTGAAAAATTTAAAAAAAAAATGGGTTTTGGTATAAAAATTTGGTTGGAATTCGAGAATAAGAGTATTTTAGGTTCTGGGTGGGCAAATTTATTAAAAAGTATTGATGAACATGAGAGTGGTTCTCTCACACAAGCTGCGAAAGAGTGTAATTATTCTTATAAATATGCTTGGAACATTTTAAAAAGGATTGAAAAACGAACGGGTATTTCTCCAGTTGAAACGGGTAAAGGTGGTCGTGGAGGAGGAGGATGGGTTCGACTTAATGAATTTGGGAAATATCTTCTAAAAGCATATACTGAATTGCTATTAGAAGTCGGTAAAATCGAGAGAAAACTCAAAGATAGCTTAAAAATGAATTGATAACTAGATTTTAATTCTAATATTGATTATTTTCTTTAATCATTATCATTTAGATATTTAACGTCACATAAAATTGTATTAGATGTGTCAACATGGGAGAAGACCGTTTAAAAACCTTCGGAGATTTAAAAGTATCTGAAATAATGATCAAAAACCCCCTTTATACAACCCTCGATGAAAAGATTTCAAAGACGGAATTATTAATGTTAAGAAAGAATATTAATGGGCTTCCTGTCGTCGATAATAATATGAAAGTTATCGGAATTATCACACAAAGAGATATAAGATTGGCTAGATTTGCCATAAGTTTAGAGTCATCAAAAACTATAGTTAAAAATTTAATGACGCCAGAACCATTTGTAGTGAAGCAAAATGATACGATAAAAAAAGCTTTAGAAATTATGTTCGAAAATAATATAGAACGATTACCTGTAGTTAAAGATACTAGTAACGAATTAATTGGTTTAGTTTTGGAAAAAATAATTTTAAAAAAACTCCTTGAATATTTAAAGTAAGTATAAATTTTAATTAATAAATTTTAATTAATAAAGAAAAGAATAAAAAAATAAATAAAATTAAAAAAAACCATATTATTTTTGATAATTAAGAACAAAACTATAAAAGAAAGAATCGATGATGTATGCAATACCGCTTCCAGGAACACCAATAATAATTGATATCGGAAGTGCTTATATCAAAGTTGGTTTTGCTGGTGAACCGTCCCCGCGTTTTGTATTTCCATGCATAACCGGTACTGAAAAATATAAGTCCGTTATGGTTGATGTAGGAGCTCGATCAGTGTATGTTGGTAACGATGCGATGAAGATGCGAGGAGTTCTTAAAGTTAATTATCCCATACAAAGGGGGATGATAATGGATTGGAATGATTATTATGAAATCTTAAATCATATCTTCTATACTTTATTAAGAATAGAAAATCTATCATCCTATCCAGTTATATATGTTGAACACCCATTTGTTCCAAGAGAGACTAAAGAATATATAGCAAGAGTATTATTTGAAACCCATAGGGTAAAGTCATTATTAATGATGCAATCTCCCTTACTTTCAAGTTTTTCTGTTGGTCTTACCACTAGTTTAGTAATTGAAAGTGGTGACGGGATCTCTTGGATTGTTCCAATAATAAATGGTCAAATTCATCATCAAGCGGTTCAAAAGTTAAATCTAGCAGGGGTAGATGTTAATCATAATTTAAAATCTCTCTTAATGAGAGAAGGAATAAATATAGAATCCTCTGCTGCTGAAGAAATAATAAAAGAAATAAAAGAAAAAAACTGTTATTTTGTTTTGGATCCAACAAATCCGCCTAAGTCAATTGATACTTTTACATATCCTATGCCTGATGGATCTGTGAAAGAAATTCCTAATCATATTCTCTATGAAGCTCCAGAAGTTATGTTTCAGCCATCTATGCTTGGTTATAATATCATGAGCATTCCACAATCAATTATTTATTGTTTACAAATGTTAAGCAATGAATATTGGTACGATTTATTAAATCATATTGTTATTTCAGGTGGGAATCTTTCATACAGTGGATTTGATGAAAGATTAAAGCAAGAATTAAATGCTTTATTATCTCAATTAGGCGCTATTCCTAAACCTCAAAAAAAAAAGCTAAAAAAGGGATCTGAATCTGAATCACTTAAAGCTTTAGAAGGAATGATGAAATCTATAGATACATGTCCTCAATGTGGGGCATTAGTAAATTTAGCTGATGGCAAAAGAAATTGTCCCGAATGTGGTGCTGAAATGAGTTTACCTCACATACCTCTGGATTTAGGAAAGAAAATAGAAAAAAAGAGATCTGATACTTTATGTCCTCATTGCCTGAAAAAAATAATGGATGAGACGTCTGTATTTTGTCCATATTGTGGAAGAAAAGTTAAAGAATCAGCGATTACTACGGATATGGATGATATTATTGAAAAAACTTCAACTGCAAAAGAATTTATGGACCTTGATTCCTCAAGTGAACTTATTGAATTTTATATTCCAGATAATCTTCAATTCGCCATTTTCAATGGGGCCTCGATCCTTGGTAGTTTGCCAAGTTTTCAAAATTTATTTATTACTTATGAAGAATTTCAGGTCAACCCAGACCTCCTTTATCAGGACATATCTAGTATTTTCGAAATTTAAAAATCTGAAACAAATTCTCAAAATTTATTTCTGAATAAAAGAATCCTTATATTTTAGTCTGAGTCCTTGCTCAATCATCCCACTTTTATCATGAATTACGAGAGATTCCCCTTTTGAGGCAATAAAATCATCCAGTATCATATCTTTATAGTAATAATTATAAAAATCGAGACAAACCCATCTTTCATAACAAGGTATCCATACCATATCAAGATCTGTAGTCCTTTTATCAATTCTGAATCTCAGGTTTCCGAAAAGCTTCTGGTGGGAAATACAATATGATTCGTGGCAGGTAATACAAGATCAACGCTCTAGACTCATGAGTATGTCTTTTAATTTCGAGATTTGCTTTTCTCGTCTCCACTGGGAAGGAGTTAGCGATTTTTCAAAACGCTTGCGTCTATATAGATCTTCAAGCGTATTTAATCTGTGAATATTATCTTGAATAGCTAACCTTAGCACAGCTCTAAGGTCTTTTCTTATGTCGCGTAGATGCGGATTCTTTAGTATCACTTTTTTTACTTTTAATGATCTCATTATTGTATATATTGCCTAAATAGATAGTTTTTCTCAAATCTTTATAAATAGATTAAAAATTAAAATTTTCTGCCTTGAAATTTTAATACTATCGATAATTTTTAATTTTAAGTTGAATTTAAAAAAATAATTATAATTAGCTCTAGGATAATTTTGATGAAAACTTCGAAAATTCGAATTATACTAATTTTCACTTTAATCATTATTATCACACTTTCACTTATCCCTTCAGTATTAGCTAAACCACGTAAAACTTATATCACTGATTTTCTCTATGAATGCGAAATTAAAGATAAAGGATTTGCTAATTCAGTAGAAAGTGATAATCATATTGTATCAAAAGAGGCTACTGCATATGCCCTTGAGATTTTAAAGGAATTTAATTTATTGCAAAAAAAAGATCTATTTGGAACTGTGGAGCATGAAGTCAATACAACCCACCTGCCAGAGGAATTGGAAAGCAACGCGGAGTCTGAAGTAAATAGCGGAGATCCAGATATTTATAAACTTTATTTCCTCTTAAGATCCCTGTATCTTTTGGAGGATACCAATAAAGATTATGAAGTTGGCTCATCAGTTAGGGATAATATTAAAACATTTGTAGATTCGCTGCTACAGAAAGATGGTGGCTATTCTGCTTCAAAATCATCGACTACCGCCACAATGGCGTCAACATATTTTGCCTTAAAGATATATGATTTGCTAGATAAAAGTTATGCAAATAAATCAATTACAAAATCTTGGATTAGATCGTGTCAAAATAGTGATGGAGGCTATGGGGGTAACATTGGCTTATCTTCAACTATTCTTAATACCTATTATGCGATATTCAGTATGGATGAGATTGAAGATGTCGATGAACTTCTTAATAAAGCTTTTACAATTAATTATCTTCAGTCATTTTTAGAAGACGATGAAAATGATGTGGATAATTATGGAGGATATTATCCTGATAAAGACGCTGAAAACACAATGATTAGTAGCACATATTATTGTATAATGGGAATTTCCCTAATTGATGATCGCGAATTAGAACATGAAGAAGATACTCTCACATGGATTTTAAATCGTCAAAATTTCAAAGATGGAGGATTTAAAGATATTGATGATAAGTCTGAACAGAAATATTCTTCAGTTGTAAATTCATATTACGCTCTTGAACTCATAAATTTAATTGATCCTGATGCAGAAGCAACCTTAAACCAAGAAGTCTTTATGGTAGAGTTTAATTGGTGGATTTTAGTAGGAATCCTAATTGGTATTGGTGTGATTGCAGTGGCGATTATAATTATTCGGAGAAAAAGAAGGATCTAAATTTTTTCTATTATTAAGATATATTTTGCGAATTTTCGAATTTATTCTATGATAATTTAAAAATCTAAGCGATCTGAAATGCTCAATACGGATAAAATTCTTGATGGAAGAAAGTTAGCTGATATCTTAAATTTAGAATTAAAATCAAGAATTAGTGAATCTGTAAAAAAATTGGGAATTAAACCAAAATTAGCCACCGTATTAGTTGGAGAAAATCCTGCATCGAAAATATATGTAAATATAAAACACAAAACATCTACACAAGTTGGAATAGAATCCGTAATAGTTAATTTATCTGAGGGTATTTCAAAAAATGAATTAATAAAAAGTTTAAAAGAATTAAATACTGATGATTCTATCCATGGAATTTTATTGCAATTGCCATTACCCTCTCATCTAAGAGAATCTACTCTTGACTTTTTAGAATATATATCACCAAAAAAGGATGTTGATGGGTCTCATCCTTGCAATAGAGGTAAGCTATTTGATTATAACGAAACTATGGCGGCATGTACTCCTAAAGGTATTATTAAATTATTAGAATATAATAAAATAGAGATTAAGGGAAAAGATGTAACTATCATTAATCGCTCTAACTTAGTTGGAAAGCCTTTAATCTTTATGTTATTAAAGAGGAATGCTACGGTCTCAGTATGCCATACTTCAACTAGAGATCTAAAAAGCTATACCAAGAACGCAGACATATTGATTGTAGCTGTTGGACAACCAAACTTCATAACAGAAGAAAAAATAAAAAGTGGTGTAATTATCATTGATGTCGGAATAAATCGATTTGAAAGTAAATTATGTGGTGATGTAGATTTTGATGGAGTGATAAATAAGTGCAGTAAAATAACTCCAGTGCCAGGTGGTGTTGGGCCAATGACCGTTAGTTATTTATTGCAAAATACTTTTACAGCATATAAGAAGCAAATGAATATAGACTGATTTAAAAAAAAAACAAAAATTAAATAATCAAATAATTCATATAAATAACAAAGAAATTACAAAAAATTTAATAATAGAGACGCCGAAATGGCCATACTTGAATGTGGTATTAATCTTGGGAACCGTAGTTTAATAGAAACTAAATATTATTCATCTTCAGATGTTTTAGAACCTGATTTAAGAGCAGGGTTCCTCTCAGCTTTAGAAAGTTTCACCAGCGAAGTATTTGGAGATGATATAAATGTAGTTTCGTTGGCATCTCTTAAACTTGTATGCAATTGCGAAATGATTGCGCTTCCAGGCGGTGATGAAAAAAATGTACAACCCTTACTAGCTTATGCAATTATAGAAAAAGAAACTGATTCTGATGTTGTAAAGAAACTTTTATACGAAATACTTCAAAACTTCTTAAATAGATATTCTATTAATGATATTTTTTCAAAAAAAGGTAAATTCTTTAAAAAATTTTATGTTAGAATAGATAATACTCTCGGAGATTTAAGATTAAAAACTGAAGATAGATTTAAGAGCTTATTCTAAAGTCAACGTGATAAGATTTGAGCTCCAATATTGGTCCTGAGGCAAAAGCAGCCTATCAACGCTATTTAGATGCTTCTTCTTTAGATGAAAAAATTAAAAGATTGGAAGAATTCATATCTTTAGTTCCTAAGCATAAGGCTACCGAAAAAATTGTTGCTTTAAACAAGTCAAGGCTTGCAAAATTAAGACGCCAACAAGAAGAACATAAACAACGACTAAAAAGTACTGGAAAGATTGTAAGTCCGTTTTCAATAAAGAAAGAGGGAATTCAGTTAATTTTAATTAGCGATTATCACACTCCAGGTGTTGGTAAGACTTCTCTTTTAAATTTTTTAACAGGAGCAGCAAAAGATCAAATTGGCAAATTCACGGCAATTCCTGAGATTGGTATATATAACTATAATGAAATTCGGTTTCAAATTGTAGATATGCCCTCTCTAATGGAAGGAGCATCTGCAGGAGTAGGAAATGGAAAAGAAATCCTTTCACAAATTAGATCATGTGATTTAATATGTATTTGTATAGATCTATCTAGAAATATTGAAGGACAAATGGAATTTTTGCTATCTGAGCTTTATAATTCAGAGATTAGATTTAATATTCCTCCTCCTCTTATTACTATAGAAAAAACTGGTTCTAACAAGATTCAAGTCTTTTATTTAACCAAAGAAGCTAAAGACAATCCAGATTTAGAAAATTTCACAGAAAAAATAAAGGAAATTGTACATGAAAATGGCATAAGAAATGCGATTGTAAAGATTTTCGGACTAATCACTCTTGACCAAGTCGTGGATGCCTTAATGCCTGCTATTGTTTATAAGAAGGCATTAATCTTAGCCACTAAAGGAGATCTTCCTCATACAGAAGCCAATTTTAAAATTCTAAAAAAGTCATATTCTGATAAGTTTTCAATAATAATTGGTACAAGCACTAAAAAAAAGAATTTTCCAAATGACTTTGGAGATATTGTGTTAAAATTTTTAGAAAAGATAAAGATATATACCTCTCAATCTGGCACTGTATCTGATAAACCACTCTTAGTAAGTAATGGTTCTAAAGTAAAAGATGTAGCTCTAAAAATTCATAAAAGTTTCTTGGAAGATTTTGAATATGCTACTATTATACGGAAAGATGCTCGTCAAAAACGTAAAAAAGTTGGGATAGATTATGAAATGAAGGATAATGACATAATTGAGATTCATACGAAATAGCTAGAGTATGATTTTTTCTATAGGCTATTTAAAATTGAAATATATAAAATATGTGTCTTAATCAAAATAATCTTCGATATTATCACTCATTTTGAGAATTTTAGAAATAGCTTGAGACAATTCTCCTGAATCATTCTCATCTTTATTAATAAGTTTTTGAGCTAAATCTCTATATTGTACCCATGAATTAGAATCAGTCATATTTTTCAGCTTATTGCTAAATGAATATAAATTTAAATACACATCTTTATAATCACCTAGATAAAGTGCTTTAGTTCCTAACTGATTTATAGCTTGATTTATAGTAATTTTAATCTTTTCTAAAAAATAACTTAATTTTAACTTTGAATCTCTAATCTGATCTCTAATTTCCTTAATTTCTTCTTGATGTATTATAAAATCTTGGTCGCTTTTTAGTTTTTCAGAAATCTTTAAAAGATTTTCAGTCAATTCGAGTTTTTTGGGAAGAGAATTTGAATTTTCCAACCTTTCCATTAAAATTTCTTTTTCATGATTTAAATCTTCAATTTCCTTGGGAGAAAGATCTTTTTTATATTCCCAAATTGATTTTAAGATATGCTCTTGACGGTCTAATAATGATTTATCTCCAAGTAATTTTTTTTGACTTAATATTAGATCTGAAATAGGTTGATCTAATATTTCAAAATCACTCCTATTTCCTTTCCAATCAAGAAAAACATTTGAATGTTTTATAAGTACTTTAATTATTCTTGGAATTAGCTTATTAATTACTTTATCATCATCTCTATCACCAATAATAACTAATTCTGCCTCAATTTCATTTATAGAAGTGATTAAAACTGTATATTCCCCTAATTCTATATTTTTCAATTCTTTTGATCCATCTAAAATCATTTCTTCAATAAATGCTTTTAAAGCAGAAAAAAATGAGGAAAAAAGGTCCATTTTGCCAGAGCTAATTTCTTGAAAATTTTTAGTATACAATAATAATCCACTTTTACTCTGATAGAGAAAGATTGTATAAAGCATCTTTTCATTAAGTTCCTTATATTTAAGAGTCTTTTTAAAGCACTTAAATAAGTTCTTTTATTCTTACTTTAATTATAATTGTAATATTTCAA
>JBHLNT010000271.1:0-4891 GCA_048941265.1 Promethearchaeota archaeon | reverse complement strand
TGGGGTAAATCCAAAATAATGTCGGTATACCGATCACGAAAAATCAATGAAAAAAAAGTAAATACTTAAATACTGATTATTAAAAAAAAAAATAAAAACAATGTATTAGAAATCTAGACTAATTTGCTAGATATCCCATTTTATCTAAACTTTCTAATATAATAGCCTTGCTTTCTTCAACAGTTTGCTTATCAGTTTCAACTATTATATCAGCCTTATCAGGGTCTTCAAATGGATGATCTATTCCTGTGAAATTCTTTATTTCACCTGCTCTTGCCTTGGCATACATACCTTTTACATCTCTATCCTCACAGATTTCAACAGGACACTTTACATAAACTAGTATATAATTTCCTATTTCTTTTCTAGAGTAAGCTCTAATTTTATTGTAAGGGCTAACAAAAGAAGCAAGTACAGCAACCCCATTTCTAGATAAAAGTTTTGCAACGAAAGTAACTCTTTCAATATTCATATTTCGATCTTCTTCGCTAAAACCTAAGTCCCTTGTTAGGCTTTTCCTTACTATATCACCATCAAGGCGTTCTACTTTCATACCTCTATTTTTTAAATCTTCTGCAACAGCATCAGCTAAAACAGACTTTCCCGAACATGGAAGTCCGGTAAACCATAACGTAAAACCTTTATGTTCCATATTTCTGCCTTCTATTTTTTATTTAAAATTTAATAATTTTACCTTCCATATATTTTGGAATATCAATTCCGAAGAAATCTAAAACAGTAGGAGCAATATCGAGAATATTTTTTGGTTCCAATTGTTTACCAATTTGCTTTTTTGGATCATAGATAATAAAAATACCATAATAATCGTGCACAGCATCATCTGGCCCCGTATCATTTTCATCAAGATACATTGTATTATAACCAATAGTACCAGCAGATCTCCAATTTAAATCATCAAAATACACCATTAAATCTGGCACATCTCCTCGAATTGTATTATAAACTTCCTCTGGTTTAAGTATTTTAGTTTTCATGGGATTTCCATGGACATCAGGGATCTCCTTAAGTATTTTAATTATTTTATTACGCCATTTTTCATAATCCTTTTGTTTAATTATACCTGATTCTTCTCTTCCTTTTACATTAAGAAAAATTCTCGCATAATAACCACCCCAACCCCAAGCATAAGTATTCTTCCAATCAATCTCAGCATCTTGAAATCTAGTACCGGGTTCATGTTGTTTTTTAAACTTTAATAAGCCAAATTTTTCTAACGCCATATTTATACATAAACATCCTTTCATTGCCTTTGCTCCATGGTCAGAAACAATAAAGATTAGGGTATTACTATCTACTAAGTCTAAAATTTCTCCAATTTCATTATCCAATTTTTTATAATAGTTCTTCATGACCGATTCGAAAATATTGCCTGGTTCATACTTATGATGGTTTTTATCATAAAATTTCCAGAATCCATGGTGTAATCGGTCTAGTCCAATTATGACAAATTGACAATAGTCCCAATCTTTATTTTTAATCAAATACTTTATCGTTTTAAAATGGACATTTGTCATTTTGTGAATATTAATTAGTAATTGCTCTTTTGCATCTGTCCTAAATGGAACATCTAACATATAGTCTCCTATTTTTTCGCTAATCTCTATTTTTAATTCTGGGGGATATGTATAATTCGACAAGATATCTGGAGTTAAAAATCCTGTAACCATAAAACCATCTATAGGTTGCGCCGGGTAAGTAGGTGGAACACCTAGAATTATTGATTTCAAGCCCTTTTTTCCGATTATATCCCAAATTTTTGGTTCACTAATTGTGTGGGAATTAGTAACCCAAAAATCTTTATAAGAATTTTTTTTTCTATGTCGGAAACCATATATTCCTAGTGTTCCTGCTTTTTTGCCAGTAGACATACACATCCACGCCGGTACAGTAATCGGTGGATCAGAACTTCTGAGCTTTCCAAAAACTCCATTTTCCATTAATTTTTTAATATTAGGACAATCATCTATATAATCTTCAAATAAAGTTTTTGGAGTAGCACAATCTAACCCGATAACAATAACTCGTTTTCTATTTTTCACAATTGTTCCTCATAGTCATTTTACATACAACTAATATCTTAACAGAATTTTTAGCTTTTTAGAGTCAATAAAATAATTAAATTTAAGTTACGAATGGATTTGAATATTTTAAGATAACTTTTGCTATCTCAGGTCTCATAACTTCTGGATTTGGCGGTTTTCCTGCTTGTAATGCATCCCTAATTTCCCTTCCAGCAAAATAATTCTGCATTTCAGGGGGATGTGGACAAATTTTATCATTGACAACCGAATCGCATTTATTACATTTAGAGAATGATCTAAAGAAAATTGGCTCAATTCCTAAATCTGGAAAATGATCGAATATTTTATGAGCATCATAAGGTCCATAATAGTCACCTACTCCCGCATGGTCCCTTCCTATAATAATATGATCACATCCAAAATTTTTTCGTGCAATTGCATGAAAAATTGCCTCTTTTGGACCAGCATATCGCATTTCCGTTTCAAATGTACTTAAAACAACTCTATCTTTCGGATAATATTGCTTTATTAGAGCCTGATACGATTCTATTATAACTTCATCCAAAAAATCTCCACTCTTCTTTTTTCCTATTACTGGATTAATGAATAACCCATCAACATAAGTTAATCCTGCCTTTTGAACATATTCATGTCCTAAATGTGGAGGATTTCTGGTTTGAAATGCTACTACTCTTTCCCATCTCTTTGATTTAAATAAAACCCTTGTTTCAACTGGCTTTAAGTCCAATTTAGGAAATTTTGCTATAGGTTCATTTAATAAAAAAATATCTCCTCCTATTAATTTATCTTTCATGTTAAAAACAGAATCAACACCAGGATGATTTCGATCTAATGTCCCATAAACTTTTTCTGCAAGTTCCTTTTTATTATAATCATAAATATCATTAACTTCTAAAAGAGCAATTGGTTTCCCTGTTCGATCTGTCAATATAATATTATCATCTACGCCAAAATTTTTAACTTCATTTTCAGTTCCATCTAAAACTATAGGAAAAGGCCACGCTATATTATTTTCTAAATACATATGCTCAAGAACATAGCGATAATTATTATAGTGCATAAAACCCTCTAAAGGACTAAAAACTCCAAATGCAATATTTTTAACAACTTTTATTATCTCAGGATTGATTTGTATTTTTTCAAATTCATTTTGTTCTTCTAAAATTCGCTCTTTTTCAATATTAGGTAATTCCTTATTAACTAAAGATCCACCATGTGGTTGAATCATTTTTTTTATCTCGTTTTTTAAATTATTTATTTTGTTAAATTTTTTTCATTAATCGACTTTTAATCTATATATCCCAAATCTCTTAAACGTCGTTTGACTTTTTCTTCCTCTTCCTTGGTAAAAGCTTCTTTTGATCTCTCTTCTTCTTCAATTGAAGATATAACTTGTCTAAGCACATAAGTAACATAACTTGAAACAGAAGGAAAACCAGTACCCTTCATCCTTTCTTTTATTTTTTCCACAAGAGGTTTTGGAATTGAAACTGTTGTATAATCAACTTTATGCTCTTCTTCTGACATATTTTATCATTTTGACATATTTTATTATTTTAAATCCTTATTAATGACATGTAATTATAAATAATTAATATTTATAAAATTTAATTAAAAATAATTAAATTAAAAATAGCAAGTGCTATTGTCAGCCTTTAGGAGGTCTTATCTTCAAAATACTGAAAATCGCAATAGTCAAGAATCTTGTCTTCTTCTTCAACAAAATAAAGTTTGTAGCGCATAAATCCTTCTAATTAATTAATAAAACCTATATTAATAATAAAATTCAAGCAAATAATATGGAAAAATTTAGACTGAATTTAATTGAATAATATCTTATCAGCGATACAGAATTAATACTAGATTTAAAAATAAAAAAAATATAATATATACATTAGAAATCTTGGCAAAAAAACAATTATTTGGTTAATAAAAGAAATTAAATCTCTTGTATAGATAAGAATTGAGATTTATGAGTTCAAATAAAAGATTAGCTATAGACTTAATATGCGTAGGGATTATACTTTTAGTGGTTGGAATTGGGTATTTGATTTTTGGTCAAATATATGGATTTGTATTTCTAATTACACTTATAGGAATTGTTTTTATAGTTATTGGTTATTTAATTCTAAATCCTCCCAAAGAAAAAAAGCTCTCTTCAGACTTAAATCCCCAAGAAATTATGTGTCCAATTTGTAAAATTATTGTTGATAGAGAAAATGCTGTATGTCCAAAATGTGGAAGAAAGTTATGATATTTTAAGAAAATTATTGTTAAATTTATAAATAATATAAAAAGTATAAAGTGATGTGGGAATTAATTGAAAGCTAAGAAGGTTAAATATAAAGGTAAAAAATATAAAGTAGATAAAAAAACTGGAGTACTTGATTTATCCAATAAAAATATTGAAAATATTAACGAAATTATAGGTTTTGAGGAACTTTTTGATTTAAGAGAATTAAATCTTAGTAAGAACCAAATTAAAGAAATTGAGGGCTTAGAAGGATTATTAAATCTACAAATATTGAATCTGAGTGAAAATAATATAACAGATATTAAAGGGCTTGATAATCTAAAGAATCTCATGGGTCTTTATCTATCTAAAAATCAAATAAATGAGATAAAGGGATTAGATTCACTCATAGATCTAGAACTTTTAGATTTAGGAGAGAATAATATAACTGAAATTAAAGGATTAGAAAAATTAAGTAAACTAAAAACACTGAGGTTATCTAAAAACCAAATCAGTGAGATAAAAGGACTCGATTCTTTATCAAATTTGTCATATTTATTTATTGAATTTAATCAAATTTCTGAAATTAAAAATC
>JBHLNT010000270.1:0-4920 GCA_048941265.1 Promethearchaeota archaeon | reverse complement strand
TACATCATTGCAAACGAAACAGAAATAGAAAAAGGCGATACAATACAGTTTGAACTCGGGGGTAATAGAGGAGATCGACCAGTCACCGCCGAATGGGATTTTGGTGACGGTTCAGAGCTTTCAAATAAAAAAAATCCTGAACATAAGTATAAAGAAAAAGGTAAATTTGAAGTGAAGCTTACGGTAACAGATGCCGATGGTGATGTAGATTCTGAAGAAAAGAATATTGTGGTAAAAGATCCAGATGCTACAGAATCGAATGAAGATACGGGCGGGGATACAAATGGAGACTCGAATCGCATACCAGTTTATAATCCTTATTACTTTATATTCACATTCCTCACATTGATGGCGATTTCAATGGTTTTAATAAAAAAAAGGATCTCTTAGAAATTAGTCAAGACTATTGATGGCAATAATTTATATCATTTCTGAAGAGCTTGTGAACTAAAAGATTAAATCTCAATTTAAGGGATATTTCAAAAAAGGAATAATCTGGAGAAAAAGAACAATCTGTAAAAAAAGAAGTTAATTTACAAAAGTGACCATCTAAAAGTCATTTCCTTTGGCAATATAAATGTTTTTCTTTAAAGCTCTATTAAACTTAACTTAGTTGAAATATAAGATTTTTTTGAGTTCAATCATGAAACCGTCAGCGACGAGTAAAAAATTACTTTTGTCTCTTTTATCATTGGATTTGATACTTATGGGTATGACGGCTGTTACTGTTTCTCTTTTGAAGTCAGAAGGAAGATATATGCTCTGGATAATTATCGCTCTGTTTCTAATTGTTTTGAATTATACAATCATTGATAGGTTTCAATTGAATATCAAAATTGTTAGTAAAAAGAATGGGATTGAAAAAACCAAGATACAAAAGAGTTACGACGATATACCTTTTCTAAATTTGGATGGGAAAATTTATCTGTTTTCAATAAAATCTATTATTTTATTGGTTATAGGAGGGCCAATATTATCATTTCTTACGTTAACATTTTTTAGCATGAAAATAAATTTTTGGCTCCAAGAATTAACGGCAAGACAAACTATTTTCTTATTAAAATTATTTTTTAACATTGAATCGAGGATCCGATATCAATCAGAAGTCATATATCCTTGGGTAGTTTATATCCCTCATAATAACAATACCTTTCGTATATCTCTGGAATGCACAGGGATTCACGTTTTCAGTATTTTTTTTGGTATTATCATCTGTACTCCCCATTCGAAAGATATGATAACAAGGGAAGATTTTTCTTGGAGAAAAATGAAAACTTTTATATTTTCCCTTTTAATTCTTTATATCTTTAACCTTTTTAGAATTTTATTATTAATCTATTTAGATTATATAGGAATTCCTTGGATTAGCATTCACAATTTTATTAATGATCTTTCTGGAATTATAGCTGCGATAATATTTTTTATAATTCTTTACAAGTGGATGCCTGAATTTTTTATTTCGATTTATTATATATACCCCGCGATTAGAGCAAAAATCAAAAAAACTAAAAATTATTCAATTATTTAAGAAATACGTGTGAACTATGAAAAAAAAATGTGTTCTCTGTGGAATGATAAGAGCCATAAAAGACTTAGTGTTGCGGGAAGATGGGAGTTATATTTGTTTTTCTTGTTGGAATAAACTTCTCAACGAAAATAAAACAAAAAAATCTCAAGAATAAGTGAAATAATTAGAAAGGAAGATATTAAGGTAATTTATTAATTTATTAATAAGAGGTTAAATAGGTATATCGTTCAAGGTTAAATTTTTTAATTTTTATATCTTCCTTTTTTTTTGACTTTCTTCTACTAAAGAGGGGTATTTTTACTACGATTTTGAATTCGTCTAAATACAGATTATCATAAAAGATTTTTTTTCCTTTATCATAATCTATAAATTTTCTTGCTTCAAAATCTTCATTTCTTGTGGTTGGGATTAAAATTTCCATCACTCTCGTCCAAATTATTTAAGTTATATTATTAGAAATTAATAAACTTCAATAAAATTTGAGTGTATAACAAGTAAGTTCAGCGCGGGATTAAATGTGATAAATAAACTGCTGCCTCCAAGATAAGCATGTATTTTTGGTACCGAACAATATATACCAAATCACCTATTTATATGTTTTGCTTTTTACTTAAACGTTCTTTTGACAAAAAAGTTACTCCGTATAAGGTTTCGGAAATTTAGCACCTATTAAAAAATAGTCGGAACGATCAAAGTTTTAAGCTAAAATTAAAATTTAAATATTCTTTACCTTTTTTTAAGTAAGCGTATATTTAGCATTTAATAGATATCAAACATGAGTCAGAGAGATCTAAAAGTATTTTTACAAAATATGATCTTTAAAGTGTCAAATAAATTGAAGGGAAAATTTTCACCATTTTCAGAAATAATAGGCAATGAGCTTAAAGTCTTAATGATAAAAGATATTTACGATTTAGGAGAGAATCATAAGAATCTTTATCTCTTTATTGTGAAAAATTACTCGAAACAACCAAAAGAGAGGTACTTTTTAGCAGTATTATTAGCTTCGCAAAGCTCTGATCTCTTAGTAAGTTTGGCAAATGATTTTGCTCGAAAAAACGCTTTGAAATTGGTCCAGTATACAATTAATCTGAAACAGTTGAGGATTAGCTTAATTGCTTTAAAAGAAATAGAAAAAATTGAAGATTTTTCCTTTTCAGTTGAGATTCTAAAAGAATTTAGAACTAATTTTCGAGAGATGTTAGCAAAAATTAAAAGCACTTTAGAATAAACATAATTTTTAAACCCAGAACCAATAATTATATTAATTGTGAATGAATAGATTTTAAAAGAAAATCTTACCAATGATAAAAAATGAGTGAGGAAATATTTTTTTCGCGGGGTATTCGCGAAAATACGGTTAAAATTGTCGCCACCTTAGGTCCTGCTTCAGAATCAAAAAAAATGCTAAAAGAACTTATAAACGTTGGGGTCGATGTATTTCGCTTGAATTTTTCACATGGCACTCATGACGAAAAAAGGGAATTAGTTAAAAGAATTAGGGAAATTGATGATTATGTAGGAATTTTATGTGATATTCAGGGACCGAAAATAAGAGTAGGAAAATTCAAAGATGATAAGGCTTATAATTTAAATATAGGACAAGAAGTTAAGGTCTATGAAAAAGACATAGTGGGTGATCAAGAGCAATTCTCCATACCTTTGGCAGGCTTTTTAAATGCTGTTTCTAAAGGTGATGTATTTTTTGTTAATGATGGCATCATTAAAATTCAAGTTAAAAAGAAAGAAAGAGATTACTTAATTGGGCAAGTAATGGCAGGGGGTATGATAAGTAATATGAAAGGAGTCAATATCCCAAGAGGATCATTAAGCCAGAGAGTTCCCACTGAAAAAGATATAAAAGATTTGGAATTAATCGCAGAATTAAATCCGGAATATATTGCTATTTCATTTGTATCTTCCGGGGCTGATGTACTTCATGTAAAAAGAATTCTTGAAAATTACGGAAATAATGATATTAAACTTATTTCTAAAATCGAACGCCCTATTGCTTTAGATAATTTTGACGATATTTTAGAGGTTTCTGATGGGATTATGGTAGCCAGAGGGGATCTTGGAGTAGAAATCTCCCCGGATCAAGTCCCCGTTAAACAAAAAGAAATGATAAAAAAATGCAACAAGGAAGGAAAACCCGTTATTGTTGCAACTCAAATGTTAGAATCAATGGTTAATGCGCCGATACCCACTAGAGCAGAAGCAAATGATGTGTTTAATGCGGTTATAGACGGGACAGATGCAGTTATGTTATCTGCAGAGACAGCAGTAGGCAATTATCCTCTAAATGCCGTTCAATATATGAACCAAATAGCCTTTACAGCAACACAAAATATGCCGAAGCGTAAACCAGATGAATATGATTCTGATCGTTTAATTCATACTCAAGTATTAGGGCACGCTATTCATTCATTAACCACCGAGATGGAAGACCTAAATTTTAGAGGGAAAATTTTAGTGCTCACTCGAGGTGGATTTGGTGCGAGAATGATTACAAAATATCGTCCACCTTTACCAATTATTGCAATTACGCCGAATAAAAGAACCTCTAGAGAAATGCATTTACTCTGGGCGGTTCAACCTATACATATCGAGAAAATTGATTACTTTAATTTAGATGCTGAAACTATTATTGAACAATCTGTCAAATATGCAGTTGAACTGGGAGTTATAGATGAAAATGAACATGTGGTCATTTTAATTGTCTCGAGAAAATGGAAGAGAAGAGGCAATCTAGTAGGGTTTTATTATGTAGGGGAAATACTTGAAGATACTGCCGAAGAAAACTCCTAAATGATGACTTTTTTAATTGTTCAACTTTGAACGAATTTTTAATTTTGCTTTTTTAATTCTCCTTTCATTTGATATATCAATTTTATAAAGTAGGAAACCGAATTAAATAATAACACTTATAATGTTAAAATAAAAAAAATTGAATGATCAAAGATGGAATCAGAGGGTCAAGCTTCCACTAGAAAATTCCTTGCATATGGAATGCCCCGATTAAGTGCAGGAATTGTATTAGATACTGTTGATTTCGGCATACTATTCCTATATATAGCCGTTTATGGGCTTCCTCCGATATTATCTGGTTTCGCTTTAGCAATCGGAAAGTTAAGTATTGCGCTAAGTCAGTATAGTATGGGCTGGTTATCAGACAGAACGAAAACAAAATACGGGAGAAGAAAACCGTTTATGTTTTTTTACGCGCCCTTAACAGCGATATCATTTATATGTGCGCTATTGCCGATGATATTTATTCAAAATCCAACCTCCATATTTCTATTCGGATGGATACTAGTTTTCGATGCAATCTTTCAATGGTCCTATGGTGGATTAACTACACCCTATCAGTCTTGGGTATCCGAGCAATTTAT
>JBHLNT010000005.1:0-77410 GCA_048941265.1 Promethearchaeota archaeon | reverse complement strand
AGCTAAAAAGATTAGAACACCATGGTTTTATTAAAAAAGAGATTGTGAACAAAAGCCCAGTTAAAATAGAATATTCACTTACAGAAATTGGACGAGACTTAAATAAAATGCTTTATGAAAAATGCATGTTTGCCATCAGACAAGGATTGATTTCTCGAGATGACCCATATTTTAGAGGAAAAAATCTTGAAGAAGCTTTTGGTATAAAAAAGTAATTTCTAACGTGCTTTATTGCTGTCTCAACTTAAGATAATTGAGTTTTCTTCAAATAAAAAGAAAAAAACCTAAAAAAAATAAGAAAAATAATAAATGTTAAAGTTCAGAAATCCCGAAATTTATAACTAAAAAAAAATCTTTAATTGTTTTTTCTAAAAATGTTTCTAATAAGGCAATATCTGCGTGATATGTTGAAAATTAGAAATCTATTACTCTTTATTTTTCCTCTCTTTCTTTTATAGAATATTTAATAAAACAGCGATTACAATAACAATAATAAAGACAAAAAGAAGAATTTTAATACCTCTTATATGTTTTCTTTTTTCTCTTTCATCACTTTTAATTTTATGAAGCCCCGCTCGTAACATATTAATGAATGTGAGAATGCCAAATATTATTAAAATAATGAAAGCAGTTATATAGGTTATTGTTCCATATTCAGGATCTTTATGTAGAATTAAATAAAAAACAATATTTTCTTCATATATTATATGAAATCTTTTCATAATTTAGGAAGTTGTATGAAGTAATGAGAAATATCGGATAAAATTAAGATAATTGTCTAGTTCCTTCATAAGAGGAAAAGTATTAAATATAATCGTAATTTCTATCAGTTTAATTAACGATAATATTGAATTAAGAAAAAGATAAGGTGGAACATGATATTTCATAGAATTCTTCAAATCGTTGATCACAATATTAATCAATTAGATACTCTAAGCTTTACAATTAAAAAATATTTCTATTCTAAACTACTTGATAATTATGGCATGGTTAATAAAGCTGAGCAAGTAAGAGATAAAGAAATTCTTGTCTATTTAAGGAAAGAATTATTAGAGATTGGCTTTGATATTCAAGATATAATATATTTTTTCTCAGGATTCTACAAACACATACAAAATCGTTTTTTTAACACTTTTGCAGATATAATGGATTTCTTCGAATATTCCCTTTATCCATTAGTAGAGGAATTGTTTTTATACGAATTTCTTAAGTATCTAGCCGATATTAAACATACTACTTTTTTCCTAAATCTAAAGAAGAAGGAGCTCCTTCCCATTGAGATTTTAATAAATATCATAGATTTTAAGGAATCTTTTAATGCAGAACCAATTAAAGTCGAGAATTTAAAAAAATATATTGGAATTAAGGATAAAATTATTGAAAGCTTGTCGAATAGCAAACAAGCGGTTTTTGAGCTTCAGCAAAGAGGAAACTTGCCTCTTAGCTTACAACTCTTATATTATATATATCGAATTATTAGTTTATTTAATTTGGAAAAAAATTTCGATTTTAATCCACTTAAGGGATATCTGGTTGGGTGTTGTGAAGATTATCTCAATACTATTCCATTGGTAACTCTAAAAAATCCAGATATATATTATTGTGGTATTTATCTAGCAAACCAGCTAAATATTGAACTAGATAATAGCATTTTGAATTCCTATTTTTCAGATGTTTTTGAAGAGCTAATAGATGATTTTGAAGCACCTTTCATACAATGTACACGTAGATTGTATTATCTATTAAAATCAATGAACTTGTTAAGGGAATCTTTAACACCATTACAAATAAATAGGTTATTAAATGACGATTCAGGATTTTATAATCATACTCATTTAAAAACGCTTGAAACTTCAAGATTGATTGTGATCCTTAAGATTTTTCAAATGTTAGATGTAATGAAAAGCATGGATCAAGGGAAAATTCGGTTGATTCAAGACGAGATAGAAGGTCGCATAAAAGCAGTGGAAAATAAAGAAGAAACTTTATCCTCTGAATTTATTTACTACACAATTTTTTATTATTATACAATTGATAAACTCGATGCGTTAATCAATTTCAACTTAGTTAAGGAGATCGTTAGGAAGATTCACCGGAATATAGCCATTTTTGTATTGAACAAAGATACATGTAATGATATATTAAGTGAGTTATTATATTCATTGGAGAGTCTTAAACTGCTTAATAGTATTAATTCAAAGGAGTCTTATTCACACTTAATCAAATTCTTGTTTCCTAAGGTAATAAAGTCTAAGGATATGAATAATATTCCAAAGATACGTATACCAAGAATCAGTAAAATTTCCGGAGATATTTCTATTTAAATTCTTTAAAAATAATACGAATTTGATTTAAAAATAAAGGTTAAAAAAATTATTTTTAAATTCATCCATAATGCTTCTCTTCTTCATGATCCGCAGCTATAGCATCTTGTTCAATGTCTCTCCCAAGCCACTTCTCGCTTAAAAATTCCTTGTACCACTCATGTTGGATAATTAAACTCATTATTTCATTGGTTCCAGTCCAAATCATACCGATTCTGCAATCACGTAGTAATCTCTCTATTGGATAAACAGTAGTATAACCAATTCCAGCCATAATCTGCATAGAATTATTAATTACTTTCCAACAATTCTCAGTTGAGAATTTTTTTGATTCGGAAACTAGTCTTCTCTGTAAAGCTGAAGGCGCTCCGGCATCTATACTCCTAGCTGTGTTATACACAATTGCTCTAGTTGCATCTAATAATGTGCAATTTTCAGCTATCATAAAACTAACTGCTTCAAATCTATTTATTGTTTGTCCAAATGCTTTTCTTTTTGTACTATATTTAGTAGCGATTCGATGACATGCTCTAGCAAGCCCAATCAATCCAGATGCTGTAGTAAGACGTTCGGGGACCATCATCTGGTAAAATATCTTCCCACCTGCTCCTTCGCTTAATATAATATTTTCTTTTGGAACCTCACAATCCTTAAAAACAAGCCTTCCAGCTCCTCCACCGCGAGTTCCCATTAATCCATAAATATATGCCGATTCTACGGCATCAGATCTATCAACAACAAAAAGACTTAAAGATTCATGGGATGGCGCGGTAGGATTTGTTTTGGCATACACTAAGAAAAAATCAGCCCCTTCGGCACCTACCACAAACCTTTTTTCACCATTTAATATGTAATGATCACCCTCTTTTACTGCTGTACAAGTGGCACCAAAGAAATCAGATCCTCCTCTAGGTTCTGTCAGGGCTTCGGCGCAAAACTTTTTTCCCTCACAAAGAGGTACAAGATATCTTTGTTTTTGGTCCTCACTCCCAAAATGATGAAATGCTTCTCCACATATGCTAGTTATAGAGAATAAACACGCAAGAGAACTTCCGAGTACTCCGATTTCCTCTTCGGCAATAATTTCTGCTTCCCAATTTAATCCACGACCTCCATATTCTTTTGGAAATCGAATTCCAATTAAATTTTGTTTTGCTAAAGCCTTAACAAACTCGCCAGGATATTGAACTTCATCATTATCCATTTTTCTTAATAATGAGGGTGGAATCTCATTTTTTACAAATTCTCGGACTTCCTCCTTAAATTTCTTATATTCTTCACTCAATAAATAATCATACATGTTGAAATCACTTTCCTTTTAATTTCTTTAGAAAACTAATCTTCTATGGAAAAAATACCTTACTAAAAATAAACTAGAAGTATTCATTTAAATTAATTTTACATTATCTAATAAGATCGTGAAACACTCATTTCACGTTTCTTCTAGCATATTAGGATATTATATAGATATAAAAAGAATTAAATTTCAAAAATTTGTTTTGCTTTTTCCTCAATTATCTCATTATTCACTAGGTCCCATATCTCACCATAATAAAATTCCTTGTCATTTTTAACCACAATAGGTATAGATTCAACACAGGCCGAAAAATCGCAGTAAATGGTGTAGAATGTCTGATTTTTCATCAGTGGATCGTCAAAATCTTTGGGATCCAAATAATCCAAAAAAGTTACGTCTATATCTTTATCAGCAAGCCATTGCTTAAGTTTATCACAGAAAAAGCAATCCTTTTTAATTATTATTTTAAATTTGGACATGATAAAAACAATGATATTTTAATTATTAAAAGTTAGGGCTATAAAATATGAAAAATAAGTATAATATTATTTTTAATGCGAAACTAATCTTCAATTTCAAATTTAATTTTTAAATAATTATATTTTGAATTAAGTAGTTCTAATATTTTATAAGCAAAGTTCCTAAGATTAGCAGCATGAATCGGTTTTTCCTCGGCTTCTTGATGATAAAAATCATGGAGCATTTTTCTTGTCTCATCCGCTCCATTCTTTTCGAGAAATGCTTCCCAATGAATAGAAGTTCTACATATCCACTTTAATCTCTCATCTGGATATTTTTTTTTATCAAATATTAAGTCATTATACTTTATTAATGCTTTACTTACCCTCTCGAGATGGTCTGCAATTGTAAGTGAGTATCGGCATAAACTAATTAAGTTAGAAGTTGTTCTTGAATTTCTTGTATTTGCAGCCTCCTCGAAAGCTGACCATGCTTGTAACCATTCATCTTTATGCTTTCCGGTAATTCCATCGTTAACCATTGCTACATTTATAATATCGCTGATATCTACTTCATGGCCTCTTTTTATTTTTTTAGCGAAAATTTCTTTTAGACTCGAACCTTCAAGATATGCTCCTGCGCCGAAATCTAGTAATTGATTTAAATTGTTCGCAGCAAATAGAACATCACTTCTAATTTCTTTATTATCAGGATTAACCCATTTAACCTTTTTCTCCCATTCTTTATCTTGATTCTTTATAAAACTACAAGTTTTAAGCGTAGAATCTAATAGTGATGTTTGAAATGTCCAAAAATCAATATCGTCAGTAAACCTTTTTCTTCTCCAGTCTCTCGTGGTATATTTCCCTAAATACAGTTTTAGAGTGCCCCTCACCAATGCAAATTTGCCATGTTTTAGTGCATCACGGGCATCATCACAGTAGAAGTGATTTGGATCATTGGAACAGGCTACTAATTCATTAAGAACTTTTCTTGCTTCACCAGCTACAATATCACAGGGAATACTTCCATCAGAGGGATATTCCCGGGATCCACCCTCAACAAATTTTTCAAATAATTCATAATCCTCATATGGGATATCATACCATTTATTATTAAACATAACTTTACTAAAAATATAGTGAGTATAACCATCCTGATCTTCCCAAGTTTTATTCATTAACGGCGAAACATCTCTCAAGTTATCTCCTTTTGACATAGCATCGGCTGTGATGTCCCATATTCCATTCATAAAACTATCTAGCTCAATTTCTCTCTAATCAGAAAAAAACGAATTTGGCTTTTAAATCTATTTTTTATAATTTAAATCAACATGATAATATAAAAAAATTAATTAGAGCGATACTAATTAAAGAGTAAATAGAATTATAAAATAGTTAGTATAAAATTGTTTCAAATCACAGAACCTCTTATTTATTATAAATCTTCTGAAAACATGGAAGAATTGGAAAAAAATTCAATCCAATTAATCGTTACATCCCCTCCCTACGGTAAAATTAAGAATTATGGACTAGATGATCAAATAGGGTTTTTTGATTCTTTTGATGACTATTTTAAAAGATTAAAGAGCGTTTGGAAAGAATGCTATCGTGTTTTGGAACCAAAGTGCCGAATGGTAATTAATGTAGGCGATCAATATTTAAGGACTACACACTATGGTCGGTATAGAATCCTCTCAATAGCCAGCAGAATAGTAATGGACTGTGTGAATTTAGGTTTTGACTTTTTAGGCGATATCATTTGGCAAAAAATCAGCACTACTAATACTACTGGTGGTTGCTCTTTAATGGGCTCTATTTATTATCCTAGAAATGGATTATTGACTTACGATTATGAACATATTCTCATTTTCAAAAAATATGAGGGCAAAAAGAGGCGTTCAGCTCTCCAAATTAAAGAATTGTCTAAGATATCACTGAGCGAATGGAAAAAATGGTATACTGGTCATTGGAGATTTCCAGGAATAATACAAAGAGAACATATTGCGATGTTTCCAGAAGACTTACCCTATAGGATCATTCGAATGTTTTCATTTATAGGAGATACCATCTTAGATCCGTTCGTGGGTAGCGGAACATCTCTAAAAGTCGCAAAGTCCCTATTTAGGAAAGGTATAGGCTATGAGATAAACGAAGATTTCAAGAAAGTCATAGAGAATAAAATACTAGAGGCTAAAGAAGGTTTGTTTAAAGATTTCCAATATTTGTTATTCAGGTTTTATCAAAAAGGATTAAATGAAGAAATAAAATTTGATTTTGAAACACAAAAACAGAAAGGTATCGTAATATTAAAGGATAAGGCGAATTCAAAGATTATTTTAGATTATCTCTTATTTGAAGATGACAAGATAAACCATGAAAACATAATTAAAGAGTTCAAAGCTAAATTTGAAGAAAATGCCATTCAATATTATTTAAAAGAAAAACAAGGATGGAATTCTTTTAATAATTATATAATTATTGTTAATGCTCATAAGTCGATTAAGAATGAAATTATGAATATTGGAAAAAACCTCATGAATGAACTAGGAATTACTAAAAAACTTCAAATTATATTTATTGATGTTGTAATTTCTGATAAATTTCGGATTAATCAATTTTTTAAATAATTTATATGTTAAATGAATTTATCTTAACAAAATACTTATCTAATATGATGACAGATTTTTTTTTGGTATATACTGAAACACCCTGGGATAATCTAAATTTAAATGAGCTAACCCAGATAAGAGTTTTATCTTTAAAGAGTATCATCAAGAAATATCCCGTCATTGAGCCATCATTTTTTGATGATTTGAACTCAAAAATACTAGAATATAATCATTATGGGTGGATTCAGAGTATTAAGAGAATTGTTGGACCTAAAAATGAGGATTATGACATATCTAACTGGAATTTTGTGTGGGCTTTTGATTATCAAAGGAGAATATTTCAATTTTTGTTTCAGAAAGTTGAAGAACAAGGTATATTAGTTGGATTAGCTCCACCAGAATTATCAAAACTATTTTCTGATCATGGAAAAGAGGCCATAGTACGAACACTCTCGCTCTTAAATAATCCTTCAAAAATTAAATTTTTGATGGTCCTAGGACCAAAAGGGAAATCAATTGCCGAGGAACAACAGCTTTTTCACGCCGATAAAAATTATCAAAAAAAATTAGATTATCTCAGAGCTTTAAAAAATGTTCCAAATATACAAGGAGTGTGGTATCCTTCTTTTGATCCTAGATGTCCAATTTGTAATTCATTTATGTCAGAAATAAAGGATTATAAGGTTGGATTTGGCAAACTAGTATGTCCTCAATGTGGGTATGAGAAAACGAAATAAATATATTTAAAACTTAAAAAGCTTAATAATGATTTTTATAACATCAAAAATTATTTTTATAAAATTAAAAAATAAAAAGAGATACAAATATGTTTATTGCAGCTCTTGATTTGGGTACAACCGGCTGTCGGACTTACATTTTCGACTTAGATGGGACTATTATCGCAAGTGATTATCAAGAATGGGAAAGTTTTTACCCAACCCCATCTTACGTAGAGCAAGATGCAAATTCATGGTGGGATTCTATTAAAAAAACAATAGAAGCAGCCATTAAGAAAAGCGGTATCGATAAAAGTGAAATTGTTTCATTATCGGTTACAAATCAGAGAGAGACAATTGTTCCTGTAGATATAGAGGGTAATCCACTCCATAATGCTTTAGTATGGCAGGATAGACGGACCATAGACCAAGTTGAATTTATAAAAAATAAGATAGGAGCAGATAAAATATATAAAACGACTGGTTTAACCATAGATCCTTATTTTTCAGCCACGAAAATCCTCTGGTTTAAAGATAAGAGACCAAATATCTATAATAAAACTCATAAATTTCTATTAGTCGCTGATTATATTATTTATAAGCTAACAGGTAAATTTGTAAGCGATCATAGTAATCTAAGTAGAACGATGTTATTTGATATTAATAACTTAAAATATTCTGAAGATATTGCCTCAGATATGGGCCTTGATTTGGATAAAATGCCCGAACCAATTGAAAGTGGGGTAGATATTGGTGAAATAGTCACTGAAGAGACGGATTTTGATAGGAAGACCTTGGTAGTCTCTGGTGCCGGGGATCAACAATCTGCAGCATTAGGTGTAGGTGTCGTCTCTCCTGGTGAAATAAAATGTACAACGGGAACGGGTAGTTTCATACTTGCTTATTTAAACCAGCCAAAATTTGATCCTGAGAAAAGAGTTTTATGTAGTTGCCATGCGATTCCTGGGGTATGGGTTCAAGAAGCTAGTATATTCACTTCAGGAGCGACATTAAGATGGTTTAGAGATCAAATTGGGAAGTCGGAGTGTATGACTGCAACAGAAGGGCAAGATCCTTACGATATTATGACAGCTGAAGCTGAAAAATCTCCTATTGGGGCAAATGGCTTAATTTTAATTCCACATTTAATTGGTGCAGGGGCACCACATTGGAATCCCTTTGCAAGAGGTATTTTATATGGATTATCACTAGGTCATAAGCGGCGAGATCTTTATCGTGCAGTACTCGAAGGCGTTGCTTTTGAAGTCAAGAAAAATATTGAAGTTTTTAAGGAAATAGGGATCCAACCAAGAGAATTATTACTTACTGGTGGAGGTTCTCGTTCTGATTTCTGGAATCAAATTTATGCGGATGTTTTAGGAATTACTTGTGTCAGAAATGTTATTGAAGAAGCAACTTCATTAGGAGCTGCAATATTAGCAGCTTCGGGAGCAGGAATTTTCCCAGATGTGGCAAAAGCTGCGGAAAATTTATGTAAAGTCGATAAAAAGTGGGTACCTAATGAAACTAATAATCAATTTTATAATGGAATTTACAAATTTTCCTATGATTTGTATAATTTGTTATCTAGTAAAAATATGTATAAGAATTTTAACGACTTAAATCAGATAAAAGAATCTTAATAATACCTCTTTTTTTTAATACTTATTATATCATTTAGCTGGTAATTTCTCTATTAGCTATATCTTTTATTTATTATCCCTTCCCCCTATTGAACACTTCATTTTATTGCTTACAAAAGGCAAAATTTATTAGAATGTATACAATCAATTTTATATATCTTAATGGGTATTCTTTTATTCAAACAACATATTAAAAAAACACATAATTTTGAGAGATTTATGAATGAAATTCACTTTTCAAAAAAACAAAAATTAATTGCAACCATTTTCTATATTGCAATATCACTAACTATAATTGTTATTATCGGAGGGATTGTATACACAATTGCAGACCTCATTATGGAAACGGGAAAAACGGAGCTCTTTCTAAGCTTGAATTTTGGTTACCAAATAGCTATCATTGGAACATTATTAGCAGGATTATTCTTCTTAGTAGTGTACTTTTATGGGTTGTCTAAAAAGGGAAGATCATTGATCTTAAAAAATATTTTTAGGAAAAAACTATTCAATGATAAATACAGAAATAGAATCGGAGTAAAAATAGCTGCAGGAGCTTTGATGCTAAGTATTTTTGCCATAATTATAGGTATTTTAGCTGCCTTTATTTATGATCTCTTTACACGTCCTTCAAGTGGAGATAGGTTAACCCTTAGCACGATTTTTGCAAACATGTCTCAAGGCCAAGTAGTTTTAACTATCGGTATGTTGATGCTATTAATTATAGGGCTTATCTTTTTTCTAAATTACTTGTGGTATAATGGATATTACTTGATCCTTCGCCTGATAAAAGATTTAGAGGAAGAAGATTAAATCGATCACCATTTTATTTTTTCTAATACACATCAAAAAATCTTTACTCCTATGTTCTTTAAATTCAATCTTTTTTTTATTTTAACTCAAATAGATTGAATTAATATTTTTTAAGTTTTCAGATTATAATGTCTTCTAAAATTGGCACTATTTTTAATTTTAATCAATTACCTGATGTATCAAAATTTCCCTTTGTGATTAATAAAAGAAGAGATGGACTTCTTGTAAAAAAGGGATTATTTGTCTATACCAGATCAAATGAAGGGTATTTAATAGGCATTATTGAACAAATCATATTGTTAAATGAATATTTTTCCGATGCTTTAACTATAAAATCATATAATAGCAATAATAATCCTAATATTTTAAAGGGATTATTTCCAAGTGACGATTTTGAATTTGCTACGGCAATTGTGAAATGTTTAGGTATAATTCAGTTTAAAAATGGGGATGATACGGAGATTAAAACAATTAGACGAATGTCATATCCCGCAAATCCAGGAGCAGATGTGTATTTATTAGAAGAAAATATTTTTAACCAATTTATTGGACTAGATATTGAACGGGGCTTACATTTAGGTCAGATTAAAGTTTCTTATTTCAATGCAAAAGTTAACATGGATCGTTTACTAAATAAACACTTTGCAATCCTCTCAATTTCAGGAGGGGGTAAAAGTTATCTTACATCTATCCTTATTGAAGAACTATTAACAAGAGATGCTTCCTACGGTAATCCTGCTATCATTTTGATTGATGTTCATGGGGAATATTTATATCTAAAAGATGTACCTCAAATTAAAGATAAGGTATCAATACAAGATGTTTCTTATTTTCAAATATCTGTTCCTAATTTAAATGCATGGTGGTTTAGAAAGTATCAAGACCAGATCTCCAATGTTCAGGTTAGAGAACTTTCTAAATATATTCAAAACCTGAAAAAAGATAAAGGGAAAAACGGGACTTTCACCTTACAAGATATAATTGACTTTATTGAAAATGATTCTGAGGGAAGTAAAAGTACTAAACAAGCCTTAATTGGTTGGTTATCTGATTTAAATCATTTAACGTTATTTGGACCCCAAGAAAATCCTTTAATCCCCAATATCGTCAATCAAAACCAAATTACGATATTTAACCTAGCAAATGAGATTAGTATAAGAAAAAAACAAATTATCATCGACTATCTTTGTAATCGTTTATTTTATCTGAGGAGAACTGAAAATCTTCCCCCTTTCTTATTAATTATTGAAGAAGCTCATCAATTCTGCCCAGAGGCGGCACACTCCAAGGCGATATCTAAATCAATAATAGAAACTATCGCTAGAGAGGGTAGAAAATTTATGGCGTGCTTGTGTTTAATTTCACAGCGACCAAAAAAATTAAGCGCCACTGTTTTGTCTCAATTAAATTCAAAAATGATTTTAAATATAAAAAATCCTTATGATTTAAAACATTTAATGGATAGTTCTGAAGCAATATCCAAAGAATATGCCGATATGATCTCGAGTTTAGGAGTAGGTGAGATGTTATTGATCGGAAATGCCGTTAATTACCCTATTTTCATCGATATTAGAGAGAGAAAATTTAAATCGAAGATTGAAAACTTATCTCTTACCGATATCTGCTTAAAATGGGGAAAAAAAAGCTAATGTAGGCCTTCCATAATTTTTTCACTAATTAATTCATTGTGTTTATTAAGAACAATCATCTTTTTTGTTTTAGAAACTCTAAATACATTGATAATGTTCATTGATTCTAATTTCATAAAAAGTTCTTCTAAATACAATGAATTAACAAAAGGAAATTCTTTTTTAAGTAATTCTTCAATTCTCTTGTCCATTATCTCTCCTTTATTTTTTACCAGAATTTCGATAATTGAGTTTAAAATCGGCTTTTGATTCCAACGATGTGATTCTATACGTATTTCACCTATTTGGTTTAATTTAATTGTTTTATTATAAAATATTTGTGAAAATAAAAAAGAAAATATCTGCTATGACGTGTAATATTTTCTTTATAATTAATATTTTTAATATTATATAAATAGAGGTTCTTCCTTAGTCTTTTCAATTCTCCTTCTTCTTAGGTTTTCACCAAATTCTTCGTACCATTTAACTATTTCAGGAGTTATTGTGGGATGGATTTCTTTCCTTGCATCTCTAAAGTGCTCGAAAGTGATTTTTCTAGCCCGAATATTTTCCCTTAAAGCATTCATAGCCGCCTCCCGGCACAAGGTTTCAATGTCAGCCCCAGAAAATCCTTCGTCAATAATCGCATGAATCTCTTCTATTTTTAGATTCGTTGCTAAAGGCATATTTTTTGTGTATATTTTTAATATTTCAATTTGGGTTTTCTGATCGGGAGCGGGAACTAATAATATCCGATCTATTCTTCCGGGTCTTATTAATGCGGGATCTAAGATATCAGGACGATTGGTTGCAGCAATCACCACAATATCTTTCATACCTTCTAACCCATCTAATTCGGTTAAGAATTGTGATAAGACTTTTTCTGTTACTCCTGTACTTGAAGCATATCTTCCTCGACTTGGAGCAATAGAATCAAACTCATCGAAAAATACGATACATGGTGCTGCCATTTTAGCTTTTCGAAAAACTTCTCGGATAGCTTTCTCACTTTCTCCTACCCATTTTGATAGGAGTTCTGGACCTTTTATCGAAATAAAATTTGCCTTGCTTTCAGTCGCTACTGCTCTAGCAAGAAGTGTTTTACCACAGCCAGGAGGACCATAAAGTAAAATACCTTTTGGAGGGGTTATTCCCATCCTTCTAAAAACTTTTGGACTAGATAAAGGCCATTCTACAGCCTCTATTAATCTTTGTTTTAAATCTTCTAAACCCCCAACCTGTTCCCATTTCACGTTGGGGACTTCAACAAACACTTCTCTAATTCCAGAGGGCAATACCTCTTTTAATGCCTCCTCAAAATCTTCTTTAGTTACAACTATTTGTTCCAAAAGGTCAGGATCAATCATATCAGATTCTAAATTAATTTTAGGTAAATACCTTCTTAAAGCTGACATCGCTGCTTCTCGACAAACTGCAGAAATATCAGCTCCTACGAATCCATGAGTTATTTGAGAAAATTCTTTTAAAGAGATATTTTTATCAAGAGGCATGTTGCGTGTATGTATTTGAAATACTTCTCGACGGCCTTTCTCATTTGGAACTTTTATTTCAATTTCACGATCAAATCTTCCAGGACGCCTTAAAGCGGGATCCAAACTATTTGGTCTATTGGTAGCCCCAATGACTATAACTCTCCCTCTACTATGTAATCCATCCATTAATGCTAATAATTGTGCTACGACTCTTCTCTCAACTTCGCCTGTTACCGTCTCTCTTTTTGGCGCAATAGCATCGATTTCATCAATAAAAACTATTGAAGGACTCTTTTCTTCCGCTTCTATAAATATTTTTCGTAATTTTTTTTCTGATTCACCATAAAATTTACTCATAATTTCTGGACCATTTATAGAGATAAAATGTGCTTCACTTTCATTAGCAACTGCTCTCGCTAATAATGTTTTACCACAGCCGGGAGGACCTCTTAATAATACTCCCTTCGGAGGATCTATACCTAACCGTTTAAATATTGAAGGATGACGTAGTGGTAATTCAACCATTTCTCTTACTCTTTGTATTTCTCTGTCCAAACCACCCACATCCTCATAAGTTATATACCCGGCCCCCTTTTCTTCATCTTCGGTAACCTGCTCACTTATATGTAAAGCAGATTCTTGCTTTATAACACAGATCCCCTTAGGTCGAAGACTTATAACTTTGAAAGTGATTTCTCTACTTATGCCTATTGAAATTAAAATAAGGTCATCAATGGTAACCGGATAATTATTTAGTTTTCTTTTTACAAAGGATTCAAATCGAGGATTCGTTCTAATTTTCACACTTGAGGGTGCTAAAACTATGTTTTGAACGACTTTAGCATTAACCTTAAAGATTTCAAGAGTATCGTCGATGGAAGTACCTGTATTTTTCCTCAATCTCGAATCTATTCGTACAATACCTAATCCATTATCTTGAGGATAGCTTGGCCATGCAATCCCCGCACTTTCTTTTTTACCAAATAATCCAATTACATCTCCCGTTTGAATATTTAAATCTTCCATCGTTTTGGGGTCGATTCTTATAATATTCCTGCCAATATCCCTTTTCTTCGCTTTTTGGACTCGGAGCGTAAATCTTTTTTCCTTATCATCTATGTTATTTGTCTCTCCTTCTGCCATATTACATCATTCTTTTGGTGAATCACTTCTTTAATTAATTTAATGTAATTAACTAGTAAAAACTTTTGTGTTTCAATTTATAAATTACCTTCTAATTTTTTTTAAGAAAGCTATCAAGGGAGATTTGAGTCTTTGAAGAATCTAATTTTCTTAGACGGTCAAGAGCATTTTCAACCCTTTGCTTTGAAAAATTATGCTGTTCTATCAATAAATCTTCTATTTTTTCGAACTCTATTTTTTTCCACTTTAATTTGGGATAATTTTTTCTAATTTCTGGTTTTAAGAAAATAGTTTTTACTTGCTCAATTATTTCTGGAGCGATTTTAATTTCTGTTTTTCCAACTGTTATTCGTTTATCCACTATATTTTGGATAGATCCATACTTCTTAATTAGATCTAAAGCCTTATGTTGCCCTATTCCTGGGATCCCTTCAAAAAAATCAGTCCCAATTAATATTCCCATTTCAATTAATTGTTCTCGTGAAATTTCTAAATTCTCTAATAATTTTGAGAGTGAAACATATTCAATATCGAGAGTAACTGTGGTATCTTTAACTTTTTTACTTCTGCTTACTGCAAAATTTCTCACTAATCGTTCTCCACCAAATAGGAGGGTATCATAATCCTGAGATGCACATGCCCAAGCATCACCTTTTTCTACTAAATACGCTGATTGAGCTTCACCTTCAGAGCTGGCTTCAATAACGGGGAGACCCATATATTCAATTAATTTTTTGCTCTCTTCTATCATATCTGTAGATAATTTGGATGTTTGTTGTGCAAATTTTCTTGCTTCTCTGAAATCCTCGGCTTCCTGAGCCTTAATCATCTTTTCTTTAGCTTCTTCTTTAATTTTTTTTCTCTCTTTAATAGTATCTAATTTAAGTTCTGATGGAGTCCCATCAAACACGTAGATTGGTCTAATACGATGTTCAAAAAAATTTATAGTCCTATAAAATAATCCTGAAAGATGAGAGGTTATATTTCCATCATAATCCTTGAGAGGTGTTCCATCTCTCTGACGTATGATTGCCAAAAATTGATAAATTGTATTAAATGTATCTATCGCTATAGGTTTTCCTAAAAGATTCTCAAAAGTAATCGTTCTGCTAACTTCCTTGACTAGCTTGTTTATCTTTACTCCCATAATTATCTTGGATCTTAATTATTATTCTATTAATTAATGGTTGGAAAAATTAATATATATTTTCCACTATATTCATCCTTCATTCTTTAATTATTTAAAAAACTATGTTTAATTGAACTTTATCTCACTCTTTTTTTTCCTTTTAAGCTGTGTACCACATATTTCGCAATCTTTACCATATTCTTCAACTGTTTTTATTTCATTACAGAAAGGACAATAGACCTCCCAGATTATTCTGGATTTAATTCCATCTCTAATTAAGGGTAAAAAAGTAATATTTAATTCTGAGCATAAATTTTGCATTGAATAATCATTAGTGTAGAGGACTACATCCTTTTTAAGTGCCAACTTCAATTCTAAAGCCAAAGCAATCAGTTCTTTATCAACAAACGATAAAGATTTATAATCTCCTGTAGTTTTTGAATTTAAATCAATTTCTTGATTAAATTTGTTTGTAGGAGTTTGTAACACTAGCTTTTTACTTTCAATTGCAGCTTGAATTCTGGTTATAATATTTCGGTTTTTATTTATATATCTCTTATGTTTAACCTCCTCAATTACATTAGGCGTAGTATAAATCTTTCCATTAATCACATTAAAGTTTATACCCAACAAAAAGATATTGGTATCAAAAATCAAGATTGGATTATTCTTCAGGGCTATCATCCCATGGAGTTCTTATTGTTCCTATAATCTTCTTTCTTAACCGCCTGAAATAATTTTGATAGATATTATCTGTTAAGCGAATGAATTGTATTTGAGAATTGGCTTTTCGAATTCTAATTCTTGTATTTGGTTGAATTTTTTTAATAGTTTGTTGTCCATCTATAATGATTCTAGCATTTAACCGGGGTCTTAAGGGAGTAATTTCTATTTCCGATTCAATCGGGAGAACTATAGGTCTTAAACCAGAACGAGCAAAACTGTTTAGAGGTGTTAACTGCATAATCTCTAAATTAGGGCTTACTATCGACCCTCCGGCACTTAGATTATAAGCTGTTGAGCCTGTTGATGTAGAGATAATTACTCCATCTAAATAACTCCGATTTAAAAAAATTCCATTTACCTTGATTGAAATTTGTAATACTTTGGAACTTTTTGAGGAAATAATTAAAATTTCATTTAGTGCATTATTGAGCTTAATTTCTTCAGAATTTCTTACAATATAAGGAGTTAACTTAGAACATGTCTCTATAATATATTCTCCTTTTAACACTCTATTTAAATCTTTATATACTCGCTTATCGTCAGATTCATCCAGAAATCCAATTGAGCCAATATTTACCCCAAAAATAGGAGGTGGATCAACCTGTGAAACACCATTGGCAACCCGGAGAAGTGTGCCATCCCCTCCTACAGAAATAAGGAATTTGGTATTTTTAGACGTCATGCTATTTAGATCTATTCCATTATGAGGAAATATTTTTGGAGCAATTCGAGTTTCTAAATAGACAACCTCTCCTTTCTTTACTAAAAATTCAAAAATCCTCTTAGACAATTTTATTGCTCTCTCTGAATCCATCCGACAAGCTAATGCAATAGATTTTTTTTCCATACCACTCAAAATTACTTAATTAAATCTCTTAAATTAAGATTTGAAATTCTCCTTAAAAAAATTAATAAATAAATAAATTTGATAAATGTTTTATATATTAATTTTGAAAGACACGGTTGATAAGAGTTTTACCAGCGAGCTGCCAGTATTCCACCTGCGCAGCTGCCATTCTCTTTGGATCCGCTTGTAATTCTTTGAGTTTTCCCACTAATTCCTCATCTGTTGGCCAAATAACGTCTACAGACTCAAAAGTCTCTAAATCCATAATATTAATCGAAATATCTTCAATAAAATTTATTTGAGCATTACCCTTAAGGATCTCGGGGACCTCAACCATGTGGCCGCTCGGTATAGTAAGTGAGCGTTTATTCCCGTCAAACATCCCGATGCATACCACTCTTACCTTTGCGTGACCGTGCTTTCCACTTTTAGAACGCTCAGTACTTTTAATAACGCACGGTTCTTCATCAACCAAAATATACTGGCCACTTTTCAATTTTTGAATCTCTGTCCTTCTAATTGACAATTCTACATACACCATTTACTTTTATGAAATGATTTACAAATATTTTTAATTTTGATATTTCTATTTTTTTATATATTAAAATTCTTTGATATTTATTTTTTTTACTTCTTTACAAAAGTAAAAAAATATCTTATTAAAAAGATATCATTTTTTGAAGATTATTATATAGAAAAAAAAATTAAGATTTTTTTAGCCATGGTATTAGAGAAACTTGGCAGAAGCTTGGATTCCGCGATAAGGAAAATTAGACGACTCCCTCAAATTGATAAAGATGCGATCAATGCGTTAATACAAGATTTGCAAAGGGCATTATTGAGTTCGGATGTGAAAGTAGAATTAGTATTCGAAATGACCGAGAATATTAAAAAAGAAGCAATGAATACTACTCTCCAAAAAGTTAAGAGAAAAGATTTTATAATTAAGCTTGTTCATGATGAGCTAATAAAAACATTAGGTGGGAAGAAAGCTCCCATTAGAATTAAACCAGGTAAAAAAAATGTGATACTTCTTGTTGGAATTCAAGGATCGGGCAAAACTACTACAATTGGGAAATTAGCTCATTTTTATAAAAGTAAAGGATATAAAGTGGCTGCAGTAACAACAGATACATATCGTCCAGGGGCGTATGAACAACTTGTTCAATTAACAAACCAAATTGGAGTTACATGTTATGGAAATCCTAAAGAGAAAAATGCGATTAAAATTGGAGTTCAAGAAACTAAAAAAGCAATGAATGAAGGAAACGAGCTGATTATCGTAGACACTGCAGGAAGACATAAAGAAGAAAAAGAATTGATGAAAGAAATGGCAGTTTTAGAGGAAAAATTAAAACCGAATGAAGTTATTTTAGTAATTGACGGTACATTAGGACAACAAGCATATAATCAAGCTGAAGCATTTGCGAAAACAACAAATCTTGGTTCAATTATCGTAACAAAATTAGATGGAACTGCTAAGGGGGGCGGTGCTCTATCGGCCTGTGTTGCCGCGAACGTTGGTATCAGATTTATAGGTGTTGGTGAGAAAATAGATGAATTCCAAGAATTTGAACCAACTACTTTTATAGGCACTATTCTAGGTATTCCTGATTTAGAAGGTTTAATTCAACGCGTACAAGAAGCAGAAGCCATGCCTGATCCAGAAATGGTTAAGAGATTAATGCGTGGTAAATTTACACTCGAGGATCTATATCAGCAACTTAAAAGTATAAAAAAGGTGGGTAAGTTTAAGCAAATCGTTGCTATGATGGGTGGTGGAAACATTCCAGATGCTTTAAAAGAAGATGCTGAAAAAAACATTGAAAAATGGAGAGTTGTTCTGGATTCCATGACTGCCGAAGAGAAGGAAAATCCAAAAATTATCAAAAAGACCAGAAAAAGAAGGATTGCCATAGGTTCTGGAACAGAATACTCTATAATCAATAAAATGCTCGACCAGTATAACCAAATGAAAAAAATGATGAAAAGGTTTATGCAAATGAGGCAAAAAGCTGGAAAGGGGGGTATGCCCGGGATGCCGGGTATGGGGAAAGGCGCAGAGCAATTTATGAAGAAAATGGCAAAAGACTTTAAATTTTAACTTTTAATAATGTGTTGATTTATAATTTTGGTCAATTTCATATTATTTATTGAAAAAATTATCGATTACAGCAAAAAGAACATTGATGAAGGAAATACCCCTCTTGATATCTATCAAATCTGTTGCTGCATAAGAGAAGCATTTTGTCTTTCCTATGCGATAAGGAAAAACAACAATTTGTATTTATATTTTCAAAATGAAAATGTGTTAATTAAATTCGAGGGTATCAATTTAAGATATTTAAGTTCTGATGAGAGGTCTCAAGCTCTCTTGTTACAAAAAGCTCTGGAAAAAGCTAATCAAAACAAACTCTCACAAATAGATCAGTGGGTTAAATCTACTCCAGGAATTTGTATTAGAAGGTTCAATAATCCTCATTCGTTTATATTATGGTTAAAGTTAATGGAATTCAAAGAAATGGTCTGTGTTTCTAATTCAATATCAGTACATGAGTTTCCTTTTTTAGCACATATGTATGATTTGCCTCCAATTAGAAAATTCAGCGAGTTAGGACATCTAAATAAATATTTTTTTATCATCGCGCTAAATATTCATGGCAATTCTCTTTTAATTAATTTCTTGAATTCCTTGGTACAAGTCTTTCCTGCAATGTTGGAAAATATTATTTTGTCGCCCTTAGAAAAAATAAAAAAAGTTGAAGAAAAAATTTTATATATTAATTTTCGAATAGATCAACAAGCGAGCACAAATAATGTGATTAAATGATTTTAAAAAACGCAAAAATATACGATGACGGGCTGCTAAGGGATGGGTTAATTCTTATTGACAATAAGATAATCAAAAAGATAACCTACAATCCAAATAGTGAAGATTTAAAAGAGTTTTCTAAACAAAACCCAGATAAAGAAGAAATTGACTGCGAACAAAAAGTAATCATCCCAGGTATTATTGATATTCATTCTCACTTGAGAGATATGGGACAAAGTGAGAAAGAAACGTTTTTAACTGGAACAAAAGCCGCAGCTGTTTCAGGCATAACCACTGTTTTTAATATGCCGAATACTCAACCCCCAGCAATCACGTCAGACCAAGTGAAAAAATGGATGGATAAAGCTAAAAATAACATCCATGTCAATGTGGCGTTTATCGCAGGGATTCCTAAGGCAATTGACTATGATGAGGTTTTGAAAATTATTGAACTTGGTGTAATTGGATTCAAAATATATCCTCTTAGCTCTTTAAATGAAATTGACTGGATTGATCATTTGAATGTACAAAAACTACTTCTTGTCTCATCGGAGTTTCAAATACCCATTTTTATACACCCTGATTGGCCATTATCTATAGCTAAAAGAGAGAAAATTCTTCAAGAATCCACATTGCGAAATTACAATACATTAGAATTACATAATAAGCTTTATCCCTGCCAAATGGAGGCACAATATGTAAATTTTATTCTTGAAAACTATTATAAAATTATTGCTGATAATAATTTGAAGAAGGAGAAATACCCTATAGTTCATTTTTGTCATATAAGTTGTATAGATAGTTATAATATTATAAAAAAAGCCGTAGGGCGATATGCTGAATTAAAAATAAGCTTCGAAATTACGCCTCATCATCTACTTTTATCAAATAAAATAAATTTAAATCATGAGAATTTTGGCAAGGTCTTACCTCCTTTACGAGATGAGGAACATTCTCTATTTTTATATAATGAATTTAAGGCGGGAAATATCGAATTAATTGGAACTGATCATGCCCCCCACACAATTATAGAGAAATTAAAACCATATAACGAGGCTCCTTCTGGTTTTCCTGGATTTGAAACATATCCACTATTATTATTGGATAAAGTGTGTCGATATGAACTCCCTTTAGAAAATTTTGTAAAAATAGCCTCAGAAAATCCTGCAAAACGATTTAATTTAAGGAATAAAGGATTTATAAAGGAAGGATATGATGCCGATTTAGTGATTGTGGATAAAATCTCTACATATAACATTAATCCTCAAAATTTTAAGACAAAGGCAAAATTTTCCCCTTTTGAGGGATATAGAACGTCAGTTCAGATTTGGAAGGTATTTATAGAAGGATACGAAATAAACTCTGAATCAAAAGGAAAAATCATAAAGAAGTGAATATAAAGTATAAAAAATCTTTAAACATAATATGATATAGATATAAAACTTTTAAGAGGGATTATGTCAGACAAGGAACCATTTAGTGTGGAAGATGGGAAATTGTTAATACAATTCGCTAGAAAAAATATCGAAAATTATTTAAAACAGAGTAAAAGAATTCCAGTTCCCGAAGTAATCAAAGAAAAATTCGGGGATAAATATGGAGCGTTTGTAACTTTAAATACTTACAATGTTCCTGGAAATCCCTTGCGAGGTTGCATTGGATATATTGAGCCAATTTATCCTTTATATGATGTTATTCATAAAGTTTCAATAAGTTCAGCAACCGAAGATCCTCGATTTCCCTCAGTTACCCTTGAAGAAATGGATAATATTATAATTGAATTATCTATCTTAACTCCGCCAAAATTGATTGAAGTTAACGATCCTAAAGAATATTTAGAGAAAATTGTAATTGGAAGGGATGGATTAATTGCCGAAAAGGGTATGAGTAGAGGTTTATTATTGCCTCAAGTACCTGTTGAACACGATAGAAATTGGTCGGTTGAAGAATTTTTAAGACACACTTGCCAAAAAGCATGGCTCTCTGCTGATGAGTGGAAAGATAAAAAAACCAAGATATTTTCTTTTCAGGCAATTTTATTTGAAGAGGAAAAGCCAAAAGGTGAGGTTATTAGAAAATATATTAATTAATAGTCCCTAGATTATTTTTTACTCTAAAAAAGCCACATACTTTTTCCGTTCTTATTAGAATTAATAAAAAAGACTCTAATCTGATATCGAATATTTTTAAATATATTTGTGCATAATTATCATTTATCCTTTTTTTAGTCATAGGTGTCGATTTTAATAATATAAATCAAAATGGATGAGAAATATGGGACGTAATGACTCATATAAAGTTGTAATTATTTTAGGGGGCCTATTTGGTATTTTCTCAGTGTTATCATACTATGTATCTGAATCATTAGGAGCTTGGTGGCAAATAACATGGGAATTCTGGACATTAAAAAGAAATTATTATATTAATGCTTTTGGATATTCACATAACCGGCAAATATTAGGTAATATTGGAACAATAGCTGGGGTTGTGTTTCTGTTGGGTTCTTTTATTGCAATAATAGGTGCAATTAACGAATCTAAAAATCTAACAGTTCTTTGCTCATTGATGATGTTTATTGGAATCGGTCTTTTTCTATACGCCCTTTCAGAATGGGATGATTTTAAGAGATTTCTTGATGTTCTTGAATTTCTATCTAATGAAGAATATAATATATTTTATGGAAGCTATGGTAATTGGACTTGGGGCCTCGGTACGGGATTTTTTATAGGAACTCTAGCTGCTTTTATTGTTCTGATAGGAGCAGTTAAAATGAAATAGAAAATTTTTTTTTTAAATTCTCTTTTTTTTCTTTCCCTCTTTACTTATACGTAGCTGAGTATTTTGTCTTCCTTTAATTACTTTTTATGGGTATATCTTTAGGATAAAGTATTAATGATCACATTCATTTTTATTTACAAAATTTGACAATACTGATTCTTATAAAATAAGATCTGAAATCTAGTTAGCCTTTTTTTAGTACTAAAACAGAGTATATTAAAATGGTAAATGGCATTATTGTTCCGTCTCTAACATTTTTCAATAAAGACTATGAGATTGAAATGGATTTAAATAAAATTTTAATTCGCCATGCTCTATTAAACAAGGCTAATGCTATTTATTTATTTGGGACAACTGGTGAAGGAATTTATTTTTCCGATAAATTAAATGAAAAAATTAAATTTCTTAATCTTACAATTGAAATTAACGATAAAATACCAATTTTATTAGGAGCTTTTGGGAATGAAGTAGATGAAGTTACGAATCAGATAGAGACATTGGGTAAGAAATTTAGCGCTCTAAATTTTTTTATTGCTCCTCCATTTTCAAAAAAATTACCTGCTGATGAGTTAAAAATACATTTTGAAAGCATTCTAGATTCCTTATCCCTTAAAAATCATATATATTTATATCATAATCCAGAGCAATTTGCTGGTAATGAAATTGATCCAAAAATTGTACAAGAATTAAGAAATTTTGAAAATTTAAGAGGCATTAAGGATGCATCTAACAAAATCAATAATTATAAAGCATATATTGGACAACTAAGCGAAAATTTTTCTGTATTATGTGGTGATGAGAGTAGATTTTCATTCTTTTTACAATTAATCCCATTGGAACTAAGAAAATATGCGGGAATCGTACCTGGTATAGCAAATTTAACAAATATTTGCTCAAAGTTATACAAAGCGGCCCTTGAAGATAATATTTTAGAACTCACCCAACACCAAGAACATTTAGATGATATTAGAAATAAAATCTATGATATAAAAATGAATGCTGGAAAAGTACAACGTGGTTTAAAATACGCCTTTCTTTATCTATACAAGGATATATTAAAAATTCCAATTGAAGAACTAAATATAGTTTCGCCACCACTTCAAAGAGAATTGGAGGATATAACTAAAACGAGAATTGAAGCTACTACAAATTATCTTTTGAATCAAAAATTAATTTTTCAACTTTATTCTTTAAATAAAGATGAATTATATGATTTAAGAGACATTATTCGTATTTTTTCGACTGTTGACGTTTTAATTAAACAGGGAAAAATTAAAAAAATTATCGGGCCTTTAGACGGACAAATTAACACTATTTATCGAGTCAATTTCGAAAATTCACAATTGATATTTAGATTTCGCACCTCTAAAACATTTCAATATGAAAATATCGCAAAAGAAAAGATTTTATTCCCCCTTTTAAACGGGACTTTATATCCTTTTTCTTCTAAATTTGATGAAAGAATAAAAGAGCTGCTAAAATCCCCAGCAGGTAATTATCACTTCGATAAGCAAAATCCACCAATCATACCAGTTGGAAATTTAATATACTATGATGAATCTAAAAAATTAATTCCATACATATTTACAGTGCAAGAATATATTCATGGAAAAACACTGCATAAATTATTGGAACAGAATATAATTGAAGATTTTAACTTAGAATTAAGCACCTCAAAATTCATTAATTTATTTGTAAAATTAGGAGAGACCTTAGGAAAATTACACCAAATCAAGTTTAGTTCTTTTTATGAAAATATATATGAGATCGGGGAAAAAAATGGAAAAATTTGGTCTGAAATATTTCATAATAGGTTAAATATAGAAATTCAAGAGGCTAAAAAAAACAAACTTAACAATATTGAAGAAATAAAGGAGTTCTTTAAAGATAATGAGACACTAATTGAAGAGGAAAATGAGGCGGTACTAATACATAATGATTTTCACAGTAAAAATATTATTGTAAAAGATGATGTAGGTTCTATTAAAATAAATGGAATAATAGATTTTGATAATTGGGGAATAGGGGTAAAAGCAGAAGATTTTGTTAAAATTACTCATTGGGATTTAGAATTCCTCGATCAACCCGAATTTAATAAAGCTTTTTACAGAGGATATCATACATATCAGAAAATCGATCGCGATTTTGAGAGAAAAATTGAGCTTTATTCCCTTTTTTGGCTTTTAAAATTAACTAACATGGAAACTAAACTCACTCGCCAGACTCAAGAAAAAAAATCATTCTTGCTTTTATCCAGCAAGTTGACTCAAAAATAAGTTTGAAAAAAAATAATTGAATAAAATAAATTTATACCTCTCTTTTCTAATCCTTTGGAATGAATCTTCTATTCATACAAAACACATACCATTAAGCTAAAGTTCCATGGTGCTTTAGATCCATCATAAATCAAACTCTTTACTTCATCAGAGGCTTCCTTACCAGATTGATCATTAAAGACTTTCCACGCAAGACGTCCAATTCCCTCATCATCTTCTAAAATTTTTTCAAAATTCTCCCTAATACCTGCCCAGTAAATTGATTTTGAATCTAATATGTTTTTTAATTGAATTAAATCAATCAATTCCTGAGATACAAGCCCTTCCGTAACTATTGAAAAATTTTCTCCAAAAAAATTTTTAGAAACTTCTTGGGGCTCTCCAACCTGCCTGTCATAAAGCATCACAATTCCGATTGCTTGCATTATTACTCTTCTCCTCTTAGTTTTACTTTCTTATTATGCTATTGAATTATTGGTTTTTATTATACCTATAGTTTATAAACCATAATAAATAAACAACTACTTCTTTTAAATCGTAAATTATTTCTTATTTGATTTTATAATATAAGGTGGATTTCTTTAAATTATATCAATTATAAATGAGTATGACCCTTTCTTTAATTATTTTAACAATCATATTTGGAATGAATTTATGAAAATTTTATATGTTACAGACTTACATGGAGCAGAATGGAAATATGATCGTATTTTTGAAATAGCTAAGACGATGAGGGTTGATATTGTACTCAATGGTGGGGATATGCTGCTATTAAGAGGTAATTTATTGAATCAAGATCAGTTTATTATTGATTATCTTGATGAAAATTTCTCACACTTTAATTCAGAAAAAATATATTATATTACAATGTTAGGCAACGATGATTTGCAGAAATTTGACGATTTCTTTCAAAAAACCTGCGATAAATATGACTATATAATCAATATTGGAAACACTATTTTTGAAATTAATACATTTGAATTTATCGGATTTAATTTGGTTCCAGACCTTCCATTCGCTCTCAAAGATAGAGCGCGGATGGATACTAATGATTTTGAATTTCCGAAACAATTTGGAAAACCCGTCATCTCTACCTCTAATGGGTGGATAAAGATTAAAGATTGGTTTTCCTACGCAAATACTCTACCCACTATCGAATACGAGATAAATAATTTAGTGAGGCCATCCAATATGGATAAGACAATATATATAATACATACACCTCCATCGAATGTTTCTCTTGATATTTGTTATGATGGGAGAAAAGTAGGTTCAAAAGCCGTATATGAATTTCTAAAAAAAAATCAGCCCTTATTATCCTTTCATGGTCATATTCATGAATCTGCTGAAGTCTCTGGAAAATGGTATAATAAAATAGGCAGAACTCTATGTCTTCAACCCGGTCAGTCTCATTATCATGAAAAATATTTAATTTATGCTCTTATTGACCTAGAGACTATGGAACTCGAACGAAAGGTAATTATTTAATATTAATGACATGAAAATTTAACATGATGGTTAAATCTTTAGGACAAATTAAAGGACAACTTTAAGCTATTAAGAATTAATTTAATAAGAATAAAACACTATTGAATTCTATTAAATCAATTTTTTTATGAATTAGTTACGTAGGTGGTATAAAGTTCGTGTCTCAATATAATAGGGAAATATCCTTGGCTGTGGATCTCGTTAAAAAGGCTTCTGAAATTACGGAATGGTTTAAAAAGAAAGGAGTTGAAACTTATTTAAAAAAGGATAGATCCCCGGCTACTGTTGCCGACTATTCCTCCCAAATTTATATTTTAAGCCGGCTTAAAGTAAGTTTTCCTAAAGATCAAGTTATTGCTGAAGAAAATGAAATGGAATTGATTGATGATAATTCAGCTAGCCAGATTAAAGAATGCTTTAATGATTTAGATATTAATGATATAACAGACCTCAAAAATTTATTTAATTATCGTGGTCAAAAGTCAGCAAGACAGTGGACAGTAGATCCCATCGATGGAACAAAGGGATATATGAAAGGTTTAAAATATGCCATAGGAATTGGATTAATGGTCAATTCAGATCCAAAAATCAGTGTTATTAATGTTCCTCAATATAAGAATAATGGTATAGCAATTTTTACTGCTGAACAAGGTCAGGGAGCAAAAGCTTCTTACGGAGGAAAGAATTTTGAATCTATTCACGTAAGTAATCAAATTAATCTTAAAAAAGCAAGATTATGTCAATCATTACATTATGATTTGCCATGGGTAACGCAATTTGCCGATAAACTTGGAATAGAAAAACGTATCAAGATGGATAGTATGGCAAAATTTTGTTTAGTAGCTGATGGAAGTTATGATTTATACATTAAACCAATAATGGGATTTCGAGCATTTACGTGGGATTATGGGCCAGGTGATTTATTAGTTAGAGAAGCAGGTGGCAAAGTTACAGATCTTGACGAAGAACGTCTAGTTTTCAAAGATGAAAAATGTATCTTAAGAGCACCAGGTATTATCACTTCTAATGGTGCCTTACATGATGAGGTTGCTGTATTTATTAGAAACAAATTCTTTTCAATTTAAACAAGAATAAGAGCGCTCAATAAGTATTTAATTTCTTTAAGTCGAAGCAAATTTTATGAGATCACACTGTTTTGAGCTTAAATTTTTTTCTAAATTCGAAAGTTTTATTCCCACTAATCTGATCTTTTTTTCTGAGTGTGAAAATTCTTTATAAAGTTCTAAGATAACTTTTATAACTTTAGATTTATCTTGAATAGGATAAGCTAATGTTTTAGAGCGAGTATAAGTTAAGAATCCTTCAAACCTTATTTTTAGCGTAATAGTACGGTAATAGATATTATGTTTCATTATTGTTTTATTAATTCTCTCATTTAGATCCTCAAGTTTACTTAAAATAACCTCAAAATCGGATGTATCCTCAAAAAAAGTTCTTTCTTTACTAATTGACTTTCTTTCTCCTTCAAATTCTTTGACTTCCCTCGAATCAACTCCATTTGCTACCTTCCACACCCATTCACCGGATTTTCCGAATTTCCTAATCATCTTGTTTAAGGGAGTATTTAGTATATCTCCGATTTTCCTTATTCCTTTTTTATAATAATATACCTTAGTTTTTTTCCCTATTCCGGGAATACGTGTAATGTCCAGATCTTTTATAAACTCTTTAAAAGATTCAGGTTTTAGCATAGTGATCCCGTTTGGTTTATTATAATCAGAAGCAATTTTAGCTAACGATTTTGTTGGTGCGCACCCTACGGATATTGTAATTCCGATGTTCTCATATATCTCGTTTTTTAATTTGGCGATTTTTTTGAGTACTTCTTCAAAATTAGAACAAATATTAGTAAGGTCCAGATAAGCCTCATCTATACTTACTTGTTGGAAAAGAGGTGAATAATCCTTGATAATCCTCATTACATCGTTAGATGCCTTATGATATTTTTCAAAATTAGGCCTTAAATAGATACCATGGGGGCACCTTTTATAAGCTTGTGAGATAGGCATACCTGAATGGAGTCCAAATTTTCTGGCTTCATATGAACAAGTAGAAACCACTCCACGTCCTTTACCTTCCTTTGGATCTGCTCCGATTATTACAGCTTTTCCTTTATATTCTGGATGATCACGTATCTCGACTGATGCAAAGAAACTATCTAAATCACAATGTAATATAAAACGCTTCATGATTATTACTTGATAATTTAACTCAAATATATACTGAAATATTAATTATCAAATTTGATATTTCATTTTAAAATTAAAAATTCAAGACTATAACAATTTAATAATTTTAATTAAAATTATGGCAAATTAAATCTCCTAAGAGAATCCATCAAAATAATTTAAATATGGTTATCTAATAAACATCGTTAAATTTAACAATCCTAAAATTCATTAACATTGATTTATTAAAAAACATATGTCATCGGATAAAATCGAACAACTAAGAAAGGATGTTATGAGGGGAGCTCAAAAGATTTATGCTAAAGGCATAAACGAAGATGGAGAAGGGAATACAAGTGCTAGAATAAACAAAAATGAAATACTAGTTACCCCTAGTTCCACGAATTACGATCAATTAACTCCGGAAAAAATTGTTCATATGGATTTAGATGGAAATATATTAAGTACAGGTGTAATGCCCTCAACAGAAGTAAAGATGCATTTAGGAGTCTACAGAGATCGACCAAAGGTTGGAAGTATTATCCATACTCATTCACCTTATGTTACAATGCTTTCCATTCTTAGAAAAGGTATCCCTATTATTATGGAGCAACAGATCATCTTCCTTGGAGGGGAAATCCGTTGCACTGAAATCACGAAGGCACACACAGATGAGATGGGTACAAGCGCAATTGAAGCTCTAGGAATTAATAATGCTGCAATACTTGCGAACCATGGGGCAATTGTTTGTGGAAAATCGGTTGACCATACTGTTAGATTTGCTGTATTTTTAGAAAAAATAGCAAAAATATATTGGGGCGCTTTACAATTAGGAGAGCCATTTACTATACCTGAAGAAAATTTTGAGGAACATGAAAAAATATTTAATGCGTTATTTGCCTGTTATCCCCGGAGATTAAAAAAAAAATAATATTAAGAAAAGAGTAAAAAATCATAAAATTTTATTAATAAAAGTTATCAAATAGTTTAAGAATTATTTTGTAACAAACCACGTTTCTTTTTATGAATCTGCTCAAGCTTATCCTTCATTTCAATTAAAGTTTGACCGTATAAAGGATAAAAGTAGATAAAAATCAGACTTATTCCGATTACTACGGCAGGAAAAATCAGAAACAATAAAGTTATACCAAATAAAGCTGAATCTGGTTGAGTTTCAGAACCTTGAACATATCCAAATGATATTAACATTATTGTTGCAATAATAGGGCCAATGCTAACAGCCGGCTTATTAAAGAGTGCTTGAAGTCCTTGAAACATACCATCTCTACGTGTCCCATGGATAACCTCATCCTCGTCGATGGATAGATATAATAGTGGAAATGTAAAGATAGAATACCCTCCAAAAAATACTAAACATGCATAACCCAATATTATAAAAAAGCTTAAGGCAGTTGAAAGCCATAAAAAGAAGCAGGTTGTTGCTCCAATTACCCTTAATAGTCCGAATCGAAGGAGTATCTTTCTTATGCCCCATTTTGGTCTTAACTTCAAACAGATGGCATATGAACTATAGTACCCAAAGACGTATAGTAAGAAAAAAATAATAAATCCGTTCTCTCCAAGAATCAATAAGTAAGCAAATAAATAACTTAAATTTATACTGCCATATAGTGTAGCAAAAAAAATCCATCCTAAGTAAAGTTTAAAGGATTTTAACTTAAAACATTCTTTTAATGATCTCCATAATGGAAACACTTCGTCTTTTTGAAATTCTGGTCTTTCCTTACACATCTTAGCGACAATAAGTTGCATTACTGTCGAAATAATTGCTACTATAATAACAATAATTTTAAATGTTAAAGAAATAGGTTTCATTGTTCCTATTATGAAAAGCATCGGTAGGACGACTAATGCCCCAATTATAAGTACTAAGAATTGAACGCTACTTCTCTCATCAGTATCCGAGGTCATTTCTGGTAAAAGCGCCAACCATACTGTCACGACCAAAGTAAATAGTGTATCGAATAAGCATATCGCCACGCAGTAGTGAATAAATATTATTATTTGATTGTCAAAACTCCACGGAAACCATACAAGAAGAAATGCTAATGCCCATACGGGTCCGAAATATTTAATATAAATTATCCTCCTACTACCCCATTTTTCACGATTAGTCTTATCTGACAAATGTCCTAATAGCGGATCGTTGAGAGCATTAATAATTAGATAAATAATCTGTCCTGCGATAAAATATATAGGAAGCAATCGGAGGTTATTGAAAAAGAATTCGATATACTTTAAATCGAAGATGTATATGAGAAGCCCGTTTGGGATTGCTCCTAATGCATACCCTATTTTTGTTCTATTACTAAGTTTATCAGATTTTATATTCTCCATCCTAAATCCCATTTTCCAAAAAAAATAAAATATTACAGCTTAATTTAGTGTTTTTTTCAAAAATTATTAAAACTTTTGATTAGTTTTGGGAAAAAACAAATAATTTTAAAAAATTAAGGAATTAATAAAATCCACTGGGGTTGAATAAATCTTAATTAGAAAATTTAACTATATGAGTTTATAATGCCCATTATATCACTACAAATAAGTGATGATTTATTAGAGCGATTTGAAAAGGTGCGAAATGTTAGCGGATTCAATTCAAAAAGCGAAGCCTTAAGAGGAGCAATAGTAAATTTTATTGAAGATCAAGAGAAATTTGATAATTTAGAGGGTTATAAAATTATGACCATAAGTCTGGTTTATCCATTCAAAGAAGTCATAATTGATGAAATCGCTGAAATTTATTCTCAATACAAACAAATTATAAAGACTATAACTGATTGGCGTATTGTTGATAAAAAAATTGAACTCATCTTAGCTGTAGGAGAATTTGGTCTAATTAAAGATTTAAAAAATTCTTTATCTAAAATTAAAGAAGTAATTAGTTCAATTCACGAGATCGTTATTGATTAATTTAATCGAATCGCAATGATAAATCCAACTTTTCTGAAGGAAATTGGGTTAATTCACTTGTACTAATGATATCAGGCGAAGAAATCAGATAATCAACTATATTATCTTCATTAATTCCCCCTGAAATTTCTATTATAATATTTTCCCTTAAATTCTGCTCTTTTAATAATTTCATTACATCTTCAACCTGATCGGGAGTCATATTATCAAGCATAATAATGTCTGCGCCATTTTGTGCTGCCACTAACGCATCGTCAGGTTTTTCAACTTCAATTTCAATTTTTTTTGAAAAGCTCGCAGTTTCTTTTACATGGTTAAGGAGTTCTCCTACATCTCCTTTATAATACCTTAAATGGGTATCTTTTAATAAAATCATATCATCTAAAGAAAATCTATGGGGATCACCACCGCCTAAAGTTACTGCCTTTTTTTCGAAAATTCGAAGTCCAGGCAGAGTTTTTCGTGTGCATGCTATTTTGACTTTTTTGCCTGATTCATCAATAATCTTAACAAATTTCCTAGTAGTAGTTGTAATGGCACTCATATGTGTAATGAGATTTAGCCCCACTCTTTCTCCTAATAGGATATTAATGGCACTACCTTTTAATTCCACTACAATTTCTCCTTTTTTAACCTTTTTTCCATCTTTTTTTAAGAATTTTGTTGAGACGTTCAACATATCAAATAAAATTTTTAATTCCTCAAGCCCAGAAATAAAACCGCTGCTTTTAGCAATAATTTTTGCTGAAACTTCTGCATCTTCGGGGATATTAATCGTGCTGACATCGATGAAATTACAATCTTCTTCTAAAAAATCGCGCAATTTTTTCTCAATAACGATTTTATTGTAGCTCATAATCATCGATTTCTCTTTTATATAATTTTTATAATTTCAATACTTAATTAATATTATGGGAAATACTGAGAATTTTTTCATACCTAATAATAATAATCAACTGGAAGCAGAATATTACGAATCAAGCTCAAATAAATCTTCCGCAGTTCTTATATGCCACCCCCATCCTCAAATAAATTGAGATTCTCTCGATTTAGAGGAATTTGGGGGGAATATGCATAACAATGTAGTGTCTGCGGTCTTTATTAAATTTATGAGTAATGACATTTCTTGCTTACGATTCAATTTTAGAGCCGTTGGAAGATCCACTGGTTCGCATTCTAGTGGAAGAGGTGAATTAAGCGATGTAAAAGCTTGCATCGATTTTTTGATCAACAATAAACAAATTGAGAAAATCTTACTCTGTGGATATTCATATGGAGCAGCTATAGGATGTTCTGCAGTAAATCACTCCGAAAAAATCATTGGATATGCTTCCATTTCATTTCCTTGGGATTTTATGGGCACAAAATATAAAAACTTATCTCAATCAGATAAACCTAAATTATTTATACAAGGAGATCGAGATGATGTTGCTAGTTTTAGTAAATTTCAAGACCATTTTGAATTTTATCACAACCCTAAGAAATTTAAAATCATAGAAGGTGCTGATCATTTTTATTGGGGGTACGATGTCCAAGCTGCTGAGGAAATTTTTAAATTCTATCAATCTATAATCTAAAAAAATTAGGAAATATCTATTAAGACTTTCCCAAATTGGTTTCCTTCACTTAAATATTGCTCCGCTTCTCTCACTTTTTCAAGAGGGTATACTTTATCGATAATTGGATTCAATCTCCCCTTTAAAACTAATTCCATTACTTCCCGAAAATCTCCTTGATTTGCCATCGTAGATCCCTTAATTTCTAAATGTTTCCAGAAAATATTAGTCACATTGATTTTTGTAAATGGACCTGAAGTTACACCACAAGTAATTAATCTCCCTCCCGGCCTTAACAGCTGAATACTCGTCTGAAATGTTGCTTGACCAACATTATCGATGACAATATCTATTCCTTGCCTATCAGTTAATTCAGTAAATACATATTTTGTATAATCTTTCGTTTCTTTATAATTAATTACATGATCTGCTCCCAAATCTTTTGCTTTTTCAATTTTTTCTGGGCTACTAGTTGTTGCTATGACCTTTGCTCCAAAATATTTAGCAATTTGTATAGCAGCAGAAGATACACCCCCTCCTGCCCCATGAATAAATACAAACTCATCATGTTTGATTTTCGCTTGAGTTGTTAACATCCTCCAAGCAGTTAGAAAGGTTAAAGGAGCCGCGGCAGCTTTATCAAAAGGATAATCCTTAGGGATCTTTAAGACATTTATTTCAGGTATTTTAATGTATCGAGCGAAAGTACCCCAGTTAGCTTCCCCTAGTATAGAAAACTGTTTACATAGCACTTGTTGTCCTGAAAGGCACATTTTACATTTTCCACAGCTAAGTCCAGGATTTAAAGTAATTTTATCGCCTTTAGAAACTGTAGATACTTCTGATCCCACTTCTTTTATAATTCCACTACCATCCGCTCCGATCACATGAGGCATAGATAACGTTAATCCCGGCATTCCCCTTATAACAAAAAGATCTAAATGGTTTAATGCTCCAAATTTGGTTTCAATAAGTACATCATTAGGACCGACTTCAGGAACCTCCACTTCCCCTATTTGAATTTTTTCCAAACCACCATGTTCATTTATAAAAGCTGCTTTCATAAATATTGGGACGAAAATTAGATATTTATAATTTACAATTCTAAATTATAAATTATTTTAGATTTGAAAGCCTGCTCTTAAGATAAAAAATATGGAAGTAATACCTTTGATTTTATTTATATACTTGAGAGCTTTTCTAAATCAGGTGTAGAGTTCTCTACAGCCCAATCTAAGAGTTGGTCGAAATATTTCTCTACATCATCACTATCAGGTGTTTTTGATAGAACAGCTAATAAAAATTGAGTCTTGCCATCTGGCATAAATATTGTTCTACAGATTATATAGTCTTTTTTATAAAAAATTTTCATTATTTGAGCTTCAGATAAATTCATTTCTTTACCAGCGCTAATTGCCGCATCGCTCAAGAGCGTTCCCATGGCAGCAACAACCCTCTCATCAACATCTTCTGCTTTCTGTGAAGCGAGAACTAAGCCCGTGCTAGTTGAAAACAAAGAGGCCCGAAAATTTCCGTTTTCATTTAATTCTTTTAAAACTAAGTCTAATCTTGATACCATACTATTAGATTCATCTCGCTTAATTTTTCTTTGTAAGAATAATAAAAACTAAAACATATTTAATTTTATGTTTATTCGTTTATATTTTAAATTTCTTTTTCATATCTTTTAAGAAAAACTATTTCTCTATTTTTAACTAACTCTTCTTAATGTTTCAAAAGTTCCATACCCTCCAGAAATGCCATCTAATTCAAAACTTCCAAATGATTGAACAAGAATAGCTTTATTTCCTCCTTTATCTTCAAAAGGGACTGGAATAATAGGTCCAACTTGTGCTTTTAAAATATGTTTTTGTCCTGAAAAATCGACAATCTCTAATTCTGAACTGATCGGTAAGACACCATCTTCCCGAAATTGCTGATCTACAATCCGTATAGTTTTTAATGGAATATTTTTTCCATCTTTAAAAAGAAAACCGCCTGTAGATAAACGGTCGTCATCCGCTATTATAGCAGCAGGATTAATTGCCAAGTTTTTATTGAACCAAATTACATAATATAGCCAATTCCCGACACCTGTCCAGTCTCTAATCCCATAAGTATGGTCCCTTTGTGCTATAGTATTTTTGATAATATAATTTTTATCTCCTATTTGAATTTCTCCAGATACAATAGCTATTTGTTCCCAGTGTTTATCTCCTGCTTTTTTTCCGAGTTCTAAAGATTCGGGAGTCATAAACTTGCTATATTCATATACATCATTAATAGGAGTAAAAGAAAGGCTCATTTTAACTTGTTTTTTGTATATTTTTTTCCGAATTACTTGAAATAATAAACTTAATTTGGATTGTTCACTAATCTTTGGCAGATCTTCTGGATTATTTAAAAAAACCATCTTACCCTGAAAATTATAATTCCAATTTCCATCTGGTTGACAATTATGAATCATCCCACCCACAGCCGGTAATTTTAAATAATCATCAATTTCCTCTTCTTGATGATATATGGCGGCTGTCCCATCGGGCAAAAAAACAAAAAAAAAAGTCATACCTTCTTTTTTATTTGGTTTAAATCCTATCCTACTTACTCCACCAATATTCTGCTCTTTGTTAAAAAATGCTAAATAATAAGACTCATTCCACTCTGGATGATCAGACTCACGTTTATGAGTGATTGGTTCCATCTTTAAAATCTTCTCATTTCCATTTTTGTGTAAAACATTAAGTAAAACATCTTGAATGGTTGTTTAAAAAGTTTAAATAATTTAAGGTTTTAAATTATTTAAAATTTCAAAAAACGACTTCTACTAAAGGATAGAATTGAAAATAAAAAATAATATTCTAAAGGATGAAGATGAGTTGCTCCATAAACCCGGAGAGATTCAAAAGTGGCGTGAAGCATACTATTGGAATTGGATTGATCTTGAAAATAAAATTACTGGATGTTCTACCATCGGAATTATCCCTAATGAAAAGAGAATTTAAAGATGTTTATCCAGCCAATCATTTAAATCTTTTAAAACTTTGGCGCGATCTTTTTCTAATTCATTGTAGATTTCGTGGTATAATCCATCGTATACTTTATATGTTAAATCATTCGTTCTAAATGCATCCTTTAATTCATCTGTTCCTGTCATAACATTATCTTCACTTCCCCTTTGAATAAGAACGGGGAGTTTAAAGTCCCCAACGATTTCAGTAGCTTCTTCAAAACTTTTAATCATTTCCCATCCAAGCCGAGCTGTGATCTTCTTATAATGTACTAATGGATCATTCTTGTATGCTTCTACTTCTTCAATATCATGGCTCAAAAGCTGAGGATCTACTCCAGAACTAGCTCTTAATTTAGGGAAAGTCTTTGACATCTTTTTTGCAAAAATCTTCTTAACTTTACCAGCCTCTCCTCCAAAATATTTTGCGGTTCCAGAGAGAATTAATCCAGCTAAGAGATTTCCGTATTTTTTTGTGAAATACATAGCAATGCCAGATCCCATAGAATGACCCAGCATGAAAATCTTTAGATTTGAATGTTTTTGCTTTATCATATCATAAAATTTCTTCTCATCCTCGACATATTGATCCATAGACTCCACAAAATTTTCATCACCTTCAGATTTCCCATGACCCCTAAGATCGTGAGCATAAATTAAATAACCATTAGGTACTAACTGATTTACCACATTTTTATATCTCCCGGAATGTTCTGCAAAACCGTGGATGACTTGCACAACAGCTTTGGGAGTTTCAGGAATCCACGCTTGATAATATAATTTAGTACCATCTATTCCCTCATATTCACCTTCTATATGATTCATTTTTCACTTTACCTATTTTATTTTTAGTGTATTTTACTTTTCAATACTCAATATTTTTTAAATTTGCTGGAAATGATGGTGGGAATTTAGAAAAATGTGTTATTTTTTTATAACAACCGTCCCATTATATCCATTAATAGTGACAACCTGACCCGTTTTAAAGAGCAGGCAAGCGTTAGTTATATTGCTAACTGCTGGAATACCGTATTCACGCGATACAACTGCTCCATGTGAGAGTATCCCTCCTGTTTCAGTTATTAATCCCCCAAGTTTAGAAAAAACAGGAGTCCAACCTGGATCTGTTTTAGGAACAATAAGGATTTCTCCCATCTGAACACTTGAGATCTCTTCAATCTTGTTAATTACACGTATTTTTGACGTTAAGATGCCCTGACTGGCAGGAATTCCTTTAAAGGAAAGAGAATCTTGATCATATTGAAACACATCATCAAATTCACGGGATCCGTGAAGAAATTTCGGAGGAATAGTGTACTCATATTTAGAAAAATCATCCCTCCGTGTTTTTATTAAAGATGAAACTTCTAAATCCGAATGCTCCAATAGTTTTTGAATTTCCCTTCTGTGTAGAAAAAAAATATCGTCAGTTTTCTCTAATTTCCCCTTTTGCTTGAAAATTTTACCAATTTCCAAGTAAACTTTTCGATTTCTATAAGTCCAGCGATCGAGATTATATCTCTGATCTTCCCGAAATACTAAATATGTACGGGCTGAATCCAAAATTTTTGAGCATAAGAGCCATTTAGTCAATCCAAACCGCTGGGATCGTATTTTTGCCTCCACAAGTTTTTCAATGGTTTCTCTATACTTTAATTGTTTTTCTTTAATCTGTTTGTGGTCTCCATCCTTATCCTTAATTAGAGTTTTTAAGATATCAAATACATATCGGGGTTCCTCATTCCATCTAGGATAATATACCTCTCTCGTAAATCCACGTTCACCGAATTTTTCCAAAAAAACCTCAAATTCTTTATAAAAAGCCTGAACTGTGGGATTCTTTTCGGATGAGATATACTCATACAAAATCTCTGAATCTTTTTCATTAATTATTGATTTTAGTTCGGGAGACTTTTGGATAATAGATACTAAATACCGAAGATTATCATTTGTTTCAGTTAACTTATGTTCTAATCCCGAAATCAATACGGGATAATAATGTAATGAATCTTCTTTCCCTAGAAATTTTGTAAGAAGATATTGGAGCATCAGATTCATTCCTATATTATGGACAGCAAGACCGTACCGGATTAAACGGTAATGGGTAACCATCACCCGATCGAGATCATATGCTAAGTTGGCCAATCCAAGAAGATCCCCATTTCTAGATAATTTATCGAGTCTTAAATCAAATTCTTTGCAAAAAGGTTCGAATTCGTTCTCACTCCACTCGTAATATTTAGGAGCCGTTTTCGACATCGATCCGTTCGGATCAAAAAGCATGATACGGACTTCGGAAAAAATCCGCCTAAATATTCGGAAAGGGAGGTTTTTCATTGTTTCCTTGCCATATAGCCCGGAACCTTCTGGAAAGTAGTTCAAAAGATCTTCATTTCGGAAAATTTTAGGTATCTCGTATTTGACCCTATTCCGCAAGACATTTAAATTGAAATAAACATGGCCATTATATAATTTCAATAATTTCGTGTCAATTTCTTTATAACCCATTATACTATTAAGCTCTACACTCACTATATTGGTAAGAGGATCTCCCAATAAATCAAAGAATAAAGGAGTGACTGGATCATTCCAATAATCGTCGCTGTATCCTCTTGTCCAATATATGACTTCTTCAAGTTTAACAGGTTCTAAAGACGTTATGGGTCTAGATTGAAGAATAAATATTTTATCGTCCTGACTTATAGCCCATTCTATATCTTGAGGTGCTTTAAAAAGCTCTTCAATTTGAGAACCGATCTGGGAAAGACGAATTATTTGTTGATTCGTTAAAGAGGAGCATTTATTCTCATTTTCGGTAAGTTCAATTAAAACCGTTCCACTTTCAGATTCTAAAGTATTCGGATATACCGCAACATTCTTTTTCCCTATTTGTATATCTAAAATTGTAAATTCCTCGGTTCCGTGTTGCCTTTCTCTCTTGACTAAAAATTGATCGGGACTGCATTGGCCCGTTACAATAGATTCACCTAATCCGTAATTAGATTCAATTATCAATTCTTTTTTATTCATTGAAACAGGATTCATTGTAAAAAGTACACCGGAAGATTTCGCAGGAATCATCTCCTGTATGATTACTGCGATTTTAACGCCACGTTGGGGGATCTGATTTTTATACCTATAAGCAATTGCTCTACTTGTCCAGAGAGAGGCATAACAGGACTTTATGTTCTGAGTTACTTGCCCAAGCGTCTTTAAATTTAGGAATGTATCGTATTGCCCGGCAAAAGAGGCTGATGGCATATCTTCTGCCGTTGCTGATGATCGTACTGCGACACTGGTAGTATATAGATTATCGTAGGCCTCTTTAATTCTTTCAACCATCTCTAATGGTAGAGTACTTTTTTTTATTGCCTCTTGAATTTCATTAGAGCAACTTTCTATAGTATCATAATTGGAGTAATTAACTTTAGATAACTTGTTATTAATCAATTCAACTAAATTACTATTTTTGAGGAATAACGAGTATGCTTCTGTGGTGATAACAAATCCTTTAGGAACACCAAAATCATTCTGAATTAGCTTACCAAGATTAACAGCTTTACCCCCTAATTGAATTTCATCTCGCCTTTTGGTATTTTTTAAATTAACAATCAATCATGTTCCCCTTTATAGAATGGTTTTTATTATCTTATTTCAAGATTATATACTTAAGATATATTGATCTTAAATTCTATTTATAATTATTCCAATTCATATTATCAGATTTTGAAGAAATTAGAGTGAAATTCTTAAAAACAAATTAATTGTGTACGTAATCATTCCTTTGTTAATACCATTACCCTTAACATAGCTATATTTTCATTTACGGAAGTTATGTCAATATCAGCAAGGGCTTGTTCAAGTCGTGGATCATAGACTCTTTTTATCTCTTGAAAACCAAACTTTTTATAGCTTGTATATGGCAACTGTCCAGCCCATTGAAGTAATTTTCTCGATCCGGGTACTAAACCCCATGAAACGAGACCATTAATTTCTTGCTGTGATTGATACCATTCGATTATAGCTTTCAATAATGTTTTTCCTATACCACGACCCCATAACGAAGGTGTGTATTTACCATTAGGTAGCCGACCAACATGGTAGCATCCAAGCGTTAGAAAGCGACCCTTCAATCCAAGAGGTTCGGCAATCTGAAAATCTGCCCAACATCGTTCACCAATCCATCCCCCTTGTTCGCTAAACCGGGGATCGTATTCCTTTAAATAAAGTTGCCCTACATAACGTAAATCATCAAAAGCCAGCATTGAAGCAATGTTTTGTTTATCAATGTATTCTTGGACTTGTTCGGCCGATTTCCAGTGAACGCATTCAATAATTCCAAAATCCCTAACCTGCATTGGACGACAATAATAAGATTCTTCTTCTAACTTTGGTCCTGCAAATAAGGTCTCCTTTTTTTTTTCCATCATCGCGCCCTATTACTTCTCATGAATATATATTAATTTATTTTGCTTATTTTATAATACTATCGTGATAGTTGTCTGATACGTATTTTTTTAAGTTTAATTTGAAAATTTATATTTTCAGATTTATGATAAATGTTTTTAATATATTGCTTTCATCGATTTCCAATGTCATCACACTGGGCCTGGCAACCGGCTCTTTAAACATTGGTTTTTTAGGAGGAGGCTTGGGAAATGTGGGAGATCCTGGATTCAGTATTAGCGTATTATATTGTGTACCTTTAATTAAGGGTATGTGAGTGTGGCCGAAGATTAAAATATGTAAATTGTTTTTTTTAAAGAAATCTTCCATATTTTCAGGGGGCTTATGAATAACTCCCACATTATATACATTAGCATTAAATTTAATAAATTCCTCGGCATTTTTTATTTTATCTAATTTTCCTATCACGATTTTAATAGGAGCTATTTTTTTTAACTCGTCCAGAAAAAATTCTTCGCAAACATCCCCCGCATGGATAATTTCATCTACATCTTTAAAGACTTCTCTTAATTGATTTAATAGAGCTATAATTTTTTTTGGATCATCTTCAGAGGTTATATGTGTATCAGATATTATCCCAAATTTGACCATTATGCTAAATCCTCTTTATACTCCAAAAATAAATAATCCGAGGGCCAGAATTATAATTCCAATGAATAAATCAATAACAATTCTAAAATAGATATCTCCTTTGGACTCTCCTATTTTCTCATCAGGTCTAAGATACTCTCTTAGTTCGTCATAAACAACTATTACTCCTGCTTTTATTGTCGAAAACTGCCAAATGAGCAACACAACTCCAATTATCATTAAAGGAATATACATATAATAAATTACTAAGGTAAAGTCGTTGCCTTGAAGATAATTCCAGACTGCATGAGCTGAGATAATATTATTTAGGGCATGAGCAAAAATAACCGGGAATAAACTTTTTTTCTTTAATACTAAAATGGATAGGAGAATGGCGACCAAAAAAGTCTGTAAAAACCAGATAAATGGAAACCAGAAAGGATAATTTTTACTTACAGGATTAAGGAAATAAGCAAAATGCATCAACCCGAAATATAAGGAAGCAATAATAACAGCAGATATCTTATGAACATATTCCTTTCCTCTCATTGTCAAAAATCCTCTTGAGAGCGATTCCTCGTATATTGAAACACATATTTGTATAATAACTACTGAAAATAGAAACACAAAATAACTTTGTAATAAATATGAATCGGTTGGTTGAGAAGATATAGTTTCACCCGTGTATTTTAACATATCTGGAATTAAGAAATAGACGAGAAAATCTAAGGGAATAAATATTATAAATAAAATCAACACACCATATAGCAATTGATCTTTAAAACTTTTATCTGGAAATGAATATAATTTTAAAAACTCTAAAGAAGGATTCGTATCTTCCTTTATAATTTGAGTCCTTTTAGGTGATTCAAGGGCTTTATTAGAAATTAATAAAAATAAAGGAACGGCGATAATAATTGCCAATGCTCGCAATAAATAATAGAGGGGACCATATAAAATTGAATTAGTACTAATCAATAATGGGAGTAATAACCATGGAATAAGAGAGAACAATGTAATTCCAAAAAAGATGATAAACACTTCAAAAAGAAACCTGACCCTTTCAACTATAATTTGATTTTTTGCCTCAGTCAATCTGAGTCATCCAAGGAAGTTTTGAAAATCTAAAAAATTTAATTAAAAAATTATTTTATTGAAAAATTTTAAACTTTTTTATTTTATTTTATGTTGAGAATTTGTTTTATTTCTTTTGGAGAGGGAATCCCATTTCTCGCACCTAGCTCTTGGATGCATTTTCCAGCAACAAAATTCCCAATTTTTACGTTATGCTTTAAATCTTCAAATGCATAACTTAAATTCTTTACAAATCCATAAATAAAGCCGGCTGAAAACGCATCACCCGCCCCCGTGGTATCAACAACCTGGCTCACTTTAGTTGATGGAATTAATTCTGACCTTTTATTCGTTATTAACATAGCACCTCTTTCTCCTATAGTTACTATAAGTACATGTATCCCAAGTCCCAAAAGTGTTTTCGCGTTTTCTACTATGGTTTTCTCCTCCGGTTTTTCTTGAATATTTAAAAGCGTGGAAAATTCTCGTTGAGATAAAATAAAAATATCTATTTTTTCCAGTAATTCTTTAATAACCTTAAGACTTTGATCGATGATTAACATACCTGGATTCAAGATAACAGGTATATTATTTTTTCTACCAATTTTAGCAACTTTAATAAATGGTTCCAGATTTTTTAGACTACTTAAAAAAATTACTTTAGTAGCCAAAACTTCTTGTTCTATGACGTCTTCTTTTGATAAATAATTCGCAGCTCCACTGTGGGCATAAATTCTACGATCTCCCTCTTTATTGAGGGCAACATAAGCCGAACCTGTACCATATTTTTTCGAATATTTCAATAACGCAGTGCTAACTTTTACTTCATTAAAATCTTTAATTATTTTGCTCCCAAAAACATCATTCTCTCCTAATTTACCTAAAAAAGCTGATTTTAATCCTAATTTACCACAAGCATAAGCTGTATTGGCCGCGGCACCCCCCGATAATAGGGTTAAATCTGAAACAAACACTTCATCGTCATCTAATGGATGTCTCTCAACTTTAGCTACCATATCAACTAAAGCTGCCCCTGAACATATTACATCAAATTTTTTTGTCATAACAACTCAACTTATTAAAATATAAAACGTCCATATTCTGACATAATTTCCACAACATTCTTTTCTTTAAATGGAGATTTTTCACATTGCCCTATAATTTTCGCCTCAATATCATATTTTTTAGCAATCGTAATAATCTCCCCTGCAATTGACTCGTTACAATATAATTCCATTCTATGACCCATATTAAACACACTATACATTTCTTTCCACTGAGTTTCGGATGAATTTTGGATTACTTCAAAGATTTTTGGAGGATTAAAGAGATTATTTTTGAGATATTTTATTCCCTTTCCGTAATGAAGATTTTTAGTTTGACCACCCCCTGTATTATGGATTATGCCATGAATTTCTTTTCTATATTCCTTCAGGGTATCTAATAAAATTGGAGCATATGTTCTCGTCGGAGATAATAGAGCCTTACCAACTGTCAGTTGAAGCTTCTCTATTTTATCAGTTAATCGGTAATTTCCAAAAAATAAAAGCTTTTCATCAATATCTTTATTAAAACATTCGGGATACTTCGTATAATATTCATGCTGGATGGTGCCATGGCGGGCTAATGTTAATCCATTACTCCCAATTCCACTATTATATTCTTCTTCGTATGATGCCTTACCATAGCTCGCAAATCCTATTATCACATCATCGGTCTGTATGTTGGCAGCATTAATCACGTGTTCTCGTCTCATTGTTGTAAATACTGATGCATCAATTACTAAGGTCCTTACTACATCTCCAATATCAGCCGTTTCACCCCCGCACATTATTGTTCTCAATCCTAATGAGCTTAATTTTTTACTATATTCGTTGTACTCATCAATTATCGTTGCAACAATTTGTCCAGATATATATGTCTGGTTTCTACCAAGATTATTAGATAAAAACATAGGTCCAGTAGCCCCTACACACAACATATCATCAATATTCATTACAATGGCATCTCTTACTACCCCTCGAAACACTGAGCTATCTCCCGTTTCCTTGTAATACATATACGCTAAACTCGATTTAGTGCCCGCACCGTCCGAATGAAAGATAGAACAATAGTCAGGCCGACCGCTAACATCTTCCACTATTTTGCAAAATGCTCCCGGAAATAAACCTTTATCGAGCTTTTCTATTGCTTTATGGACATCTTCTTTTTTAGATGACACTCCTAATTGGGAATAAATATGTTCATTATCGGCCATAATTTAATTATATTTTATATTTGTTTTTTAGAATTTTTGTTAAATTTTCTACCTGTTCAACTGCCTTTCCGATATAACTATGAGGATTTAAAATCTCATCTAATTCTTCTTTTGTGAATTTGCCTTTTATCTTATCATGGTTAACTAAGATATCTTTCATATTGATATCCTCATTTCGAGCCTGAATAGCAGCCTGTCTTAAGATTTCATGCCCTTCCTGTCTTCCAATTCCTTTCTTTACCAATTCAACCATTATTTTCTCGGTCAAGGCCGCTCCTTTCGTAAGATTAAGATTCGATTCGATTTTTGCTTCATTAAATTCTATTCCTTGGAAAATTTGTGTGAGTTGGTTTATGATAAAATCGAGAAATATGAAGTTTTCGGCAAAAATTACTCGTTCGGATGCTGAGTTGGTTAAATCTCTCTCATCTTCTAACACCATATTATCAAGGGCCACTATCGCATTTGATTTTATCACTCGTGCTAAACTACAAATTCGCTCAGATTTATGGGGATTTCTTTTATGTGGCATAGTGGAGCTTCCTACTTGACTCTTCTTAAAAGGCTCAAACATTTCTCCAATTTCATTACGTTGCAAGATTCTCTGTTCTGTAGCTATTTTCGCTAAGGTCTGTCCTATCATCGATGTTAAGAGAATTACCTCAGCATGACGATCTCTCTGAAGTATTTGGTTTGCAATTAAGACGGGATTTAAACCTAGTTTTTTCATAACCGCCTCCTGAATTTGAATTCCTTTCTCACCAAAACTTGCCATGGTACCAACAGCTCCAGACATTTTTCCGAATGAAATCCGGTTTAGCGTTTCAGATATTCTCTCTAAATATCTATCTATTTCATAAGCCCAAACCCCAAATCTCATTCCATATGTAGTTGGAATTGCATGCTGACCATGAGTTCGTGCTATGCACACAAGCTTTTTATTCTCTTCCATTAATCTAATTAATACTTTTAATAATTCCAATAGAGAATCCTTTATAAAATGTAATGCTTCTTTCAGTTGTAATGCTATAGCGGTATCTTCAATATCATAGCTAGTTGCTCCTAAATGAATATAGTTACCAGCATCTCCCTTACATTGCTCTGCCAAAGCTTTAACCATAGCCATTAGATCATGATGGATCTCGTTATCAATTTGTTTTACTCTTTCCAATTTTACTTTTTTTCTAGCCGTCTCTATTTCCTTAGCAGCCTCTTTTGGTATATTGCCTAATTCGGCATGAACCTTAGCTAATACAGATTCTACTAACATCCAATTCTGCAATTTTTTTTCTTCAGTAAATAATTTTGCGATTTCTGTACGATAACGGGTCTCTATTGGATGTATAAAATTGTGTTCCATTTTCATTCCATATTTTTTTTTCCGTTCCCTAATTGAAATAAAGAATACAAATAGTTATTATATTTTTCATTAGGAATTTATTAAACTGATGTTATTTGGTACTAATTAGCTAATTAGTTCCTTAATTAATCTAAATAAAAAGCCCATAATACTATAAAAATCACTTAAAAATTATAATGAACTTGCACTTGCACTTCTCATTAAAAGCATGATATAATCCGCTACAACTTCCATCGAGTCTGATATTGCTTCCAAAATGTCTATCGTGTTTCCTACTGTAAAAATTGTAAATGCATTGATTTTATTATATTCAGTTTCTTGAAGACTTCCCCTTAAATCAATATTTAGTAAATCTACTTTATGTTCGAGAATATTTATTTGTCTATTATACTCTTTTAAATTCTTTCTCTCACCTAATAAATCAAGTACCATTTTATCCAAGTAATCACCGCATTCTACAGTAATTTTCATCATATTTGTTATTAATTCTATTGATTTTGCACTACTTTGCTCCCAAAAAAGGCTTGGAATTGTTGCGATTCTTCTGGCTACTCCGTTTGCACAATTGGCTACATCATCCAATCGTTTTATTAAATGTGATAAATCTAATCTCACGCTGGGATTTAATTCTCCTTTTGAGATATCCGCTAATATATCTCTTCTGAGAGTATCCGATTCCCCTTCTAATAAGTCGACATTATGAAAGATATCATGAGATTTTTCAATATTTTTGTCTTTTAATAGGATTTTAATACCTTTATCAAGTTCTTTTACACAATCCTGTACTTTTTGAGCATGTTTTATGGCTTTTTCCAGCACGTTTTCTGCGGTTTTTTTTTTGAAATATTCGATTAATGAACCCAATTTATGCCACTTTGACGTTTTTTTTTTCCATTTATTAAATAATATATATAGAAATATATATTTTATATAGATTAGTAAAATCCAAATGAAAGAAATCCGAAGTAAATAAGTCCAGCCATAATGGCTGCCAATGGAAATGTTAAGACCCAAAAAATAAACATTTTACCTAATTTTGCATAATCTACTTCTTTTTTTTGAGCAATATTTAAACCAATAATACAAAATACAATTACATGACTATGACTTATCGGGACGCTATATATAACTGTACAAAACATTAATATTATAGCAGAGCTGAGTTGTATGATAAAACCATCAGAAGGACGGGCATCCGTCAGTTGACTCGCTAAATTACGAATCACATAACGACCTGCAATATATAATCCTAAAAATGCTAAAATTGCGCATATTACCACAAAAAAATAATAGGTAGCCAAATCTATTTCTCCATTGCTATATAATGCATATAATATACCCAGCGCCTCAGCTGAATTTGCTCCAACCCAAATTTCAGCAAAGATTATAGCTGCTAAAAGAGCTCCAGCAAAATTCTTTTCAGACTTCTCGATTTCACTTAGTCCTTTCTTTTTTGATAAATAAAGCTTCTCAATTAGCTTATATAATCCGTATGTCACTAAAAGACCAAATAAAGGGCTTAAAAACCAAGATATCACTACAGTTCCTAACTTTTCCCAATTAAAAGCTGTGGCAGGATCAACACCTCCATAAAATAAAGCGTATACAATAACAACCCCAAAAATACTCCCTATAAGACTATGAGTACTGGATAAAGGTATACCGGCAAAAGATCCGATGACTAACCACAAAATACTGCTAATCAGTACAGCAAATAGCATAAATATAGTGTATTTAATCCCTGGTCCCAAAATTTTTTCTCCGACCATACTCGCGACTCCTTGGGATAAAAAGATGGTACCAAATGCTATTGCTGCGCCCCCAACTATCAAAACCATTCTTATTTTTAATGTTCCCGCAGCGGCTAAGGGTGCTGACGTTTCATCATTTGCCCCAATAGAAAACGCTAATCCTATAGCTAAAGTGATTAAAACTGCAACTATTATGCCTGCTATCTCAGATTCCATGGATTTAACCCTAAAGGTTTAATTATTTAAAATAGTAATATTTAGTTGCTAAGAACTGGATATACTCCGAGAATTTCTTCATATGATCGGCCAACATCATAATTCCTCCAATCATCTCTTTAAGATATATGAATTCTTTAGGAATATAATCCATCTCATAATTCCAGAGTCGTCTTAATAAATTCCACTCTTCCACTCTCATTTTTCGTCTTTCATCTTTTATGTGTTCGCAGATATCGTGGGCATGAGTTAAATCAGACCCTATAGTATTTACCGCATCAACTACATTCATTGAGATTTCTCTGAGATATTTAAGAATGAGCTCAATCCTAAGTTTAAATTTTTCATCAGGAAAAACCACCTTATAGACAAGTAATTTATTAGCCAAAAATTCTCCAATATCTTTTATATCATTTATTTTAGAAAAAACCTTTAATCTATCTGCTTTAGAGAACATAAGTTTAGCTTTAAATACTTTGGCTTCAAATGCCCTTTTTATTTGAATTTCAGTTTTAGCCTCTATTACATACTTCAAATTCTTTTCAAAATTATCAAAATCTTCTTTTACTAGATATTCTATTCCCTCGATTAATCTTAAATTCTGTTCATTTATACAGTCCATAAACATACGGGTTAAATCGTCAATTTTTAACTTCTTTAAATTCTTATCGGAAAAGTCAGTAAGGTCAATCATCGTTCTAATATTTGAAAGTATTCTAAATATATTTTACATAATCTATTGAGATAATTTAAATTTATTATTTGTATATTAATTACTATTATCTCCTAAATAGAACTATATAGAAAGAATAGAGAAATAAACAAAAATAGCTATTCTAAATATTTTGAAAACTTCTTCAGTTCTTTTTTTATAATCATAAATACAATTGAAAATAAATAAAAAAAAATTCGGGACTTTTAATAATATCTTAAGTTCTCTTAGCAACTGTTAGCATTATTATATAATCTGCAACATCCTCAGCATTATCGCTAATAGCTTCTAATATTGATATGAAATTATGAATCTCGATAGCACTAAATGGATTGATATCTGGGCGGTTAGAAACCAGTATTTTATTGATATCAAAGCGTAATTCATCGCATTTGTGTTCTAAAATATTAACATCCACACCCAACTTTTGGATTTCAGCTTCGCCTATTTTTAATATTTCATTTACCATTTTATTTACTTTTTTAACAGCCTCGACAGTAATTCTAGCAATTTGTAAAATTTTTGAATGTACCTCTTTTTCTAAATTTAAAAAATCAGAGTGATTCAAATAGAGAAGTATTCGGGCACATGCGTTAGTCGCATTTGCAATATCATCGATCCTTTGCGTAAGATGCACTAAATTTTCACGAATCGTCATTGATATTTCAGCTTTCGAGATCAAAGTCAATATATTCCGCCTGATCCCGTCTGCTTGATGTTCTAATTCCGTAACTCTGTGAAAGACTTTTATTGCGAGTTCTAAATTTTTCTCTTCTATATAAAAAGATAATCCCTTTTCAAATTCCACAACAACTTCCAGAATTTTTTGCATATGAATTAATGTCTTATTAATAACACTCTGCTCATTTCGAGACTTAAACCATTCAGATAATGAACTCATTTCTATTTCCTCTTATATTATTTTTTTCTTCATAATTATTCTAATTTTAATACTTTTTTAATTACCTCTTCTCCCGGATGCTTAAAAATAAGCCCTAATTCTTCGGGAAAATAAATCGTGACTTCTGAATCCTCTAAAATAGAGCTATGGATCTCAGAAGTAGCCGGATTTGTTACAATTATGATTTTTTCTAAACCATCTATTTTTACAAGAACTTCAAATCGATAAAAAACCCCCATAAATTTTCGTCTATAGATTTTACCTCGTATAGCATTGTGTTTGTCTTTTTCTCGATAACCAAGTCGAATTTTCATATGGTTAGCTCTAATAACTAATAGAACCTTATCTCCGTGATTAATTTCATTATAAGCTTTTTTTTCTATAAAAGCGGTAAGAATATTGTTCATACCAATATCAACTTGCATTGGAATTGAAGATTTTTTAATTTCTAAAAACATTTCATCTATTTTTTTAGTATTCAGATTATTATTAAAGTTCTTTCCATTTTTTACACATGTACCGTTAAAATAATTTATTTCACTCATAAAATTTGCTACAAAAAGATTCTTAGGTTGATAATATATTTCATAGGGGGCTCCAATTTGAACAATTCTTCCCTCATTCATAACAGCTATTCTATCAGCAAGCATCATGGCCTCTTCTTCTTCATTAGTGATATGTATGACTGTCAGCTCTAATAATTTCGATTTTGCCATTAACAATAATTCCCTTCTTAAACTCATTCTAAGACCAGCATCCAGAGCTTTTAACGGTTCATCTAAAATCAATAATTTAGTCTGCTCTAAGTTCATTAGTGCCCGACAGAGTGCGACTCGCTGCTTCATTCCTCCGCTCATTTCTGCTGGTAAAGCTTCATTTCTTCCAGTCAAAAGTGTCATCATTAAAACTTGTTCTACTATTTTTTGAGTTTCTTTTGGGTCTCGAGCATGAACACGTGAACTGTAAGCAATATTATCATAAATAGTCATATGTGGGAATAAGGCATAATTTTCGAACATAAAACCTAAATTTCTCTCTCCAGGACTAAGATTTGTCACAATTTCATCACTAAAAAGGATGTCTCCTGAATCAGGTTTAATAAGTCCAGCAATTATTTTCAATAAAGTTGTTTTTCCAGCCCCAGTAGGTCCGAGAATTATAAAATATTCCTTATCTTTAATTGTTAGCGATATATCTTTAAGTACCTTCACATCCCTAAAAGATTTTGAAACATCTTTTAATTCAATTTTTACCAATTATATATCACCTCACATTAAAGATAATTCATGCATAAGGTCTTCAGGAGCTTCAAATATATGAATGTCGTCCTTATGGATACCAACAATTAATTGTTTTCCGGATTCATAATTTTCAGCAAAAGTTCCCGGTTTTGTCGCTAAGAACTTATCTCCATTATCTAATGACAGATAGTATCTTTTTGTAGCACCTATGAATCTCTTGGATTCTAAAATTGCATTAAAAAATTGTATGTTAGACCAATCATACCGACTTTCTTTAAAATTATAATCTATTGGAAAAAGATATACATCTTCATAACGAAAGGCAATGACAATATTATCATCTAATTTGAACCCATTATCGCATTCATTACAAAATAATTTAGGGCCTCCTAAACGAGTCCAAATTTTTATTATTCCATCTTCAAGCAATTTCAGAACAAAACCTTGAAGGAAATTTGTCTCTCCTAAAAAATTGGCAACAAAGATACTTTTTGGATGTTCATATAATTCGTACGGAGTACCCATTTGTAGGATCTTTCCTGCCCTCATCACAATAATTTTATCTGCTATTGCCATCGCTTCTTCCTGGTTATGAGTGACGTGTATGGCAGTAAGACCTAAATCTTTAATCAAATTTCTTAATTGATGACGAAAGACTTTAGAAACTTTAGGATCTAAAGAACCCAGTGGTTCGTCCATAATAAGAATTTTTGCTCCTGTTGCTAGTGCTCTTGCTATTCCTAATTTTTGTAATCCTGGATTGCCAAAAATTGAAGGATACTCGTCAGCATAGTCCAACAAATCAACTGTTTTTAATGCTTTTTCTGCTTCTTTAGTAATATAATCCTCATCATATCCCCGCATTTCCAATCCAAAAGAAACATTTTCCCAAACAGTCATATGATCGAAAATTTCAAAATGCTGGAATATAAAACCCATATCTCTGTCCTCTGGGGGAATCCCTTCAATATCCTTACCGTCAATCAGTACCTTTCCTTCTGTTGGTTTTTCGAGCCCAGCAATCATCCGTAGTGTTGTGGTTTTACCACAGCCACTCGGTCCGAGTAGAAATATATAATCTCCATCATTTATTTTTAAAGAGATACTATCTACCGCTAAAACTTTTCCCTCATCAAATGTTTTGGAAACGTTTATGAGTTCTATAGTAGGCAAATTTACTGACCTCTCTTTGTAGTGGCTGCTCTTAAGGCGATAATTAAGAAAGCACTAAAAATTATGACGATAGTGCTTGCGAAAACAGCACTTGGAAACGCATTTGCCTCAACCCAATCTACTATTAAAACGGGAACTGTTCGAATCCCTCCCATAACTACTATTGTTGCCCCTGTCTCTCCCATTGACCTGGTAAAAACCATAATACTTCCGGCGATAATGCCCTGTTTAATACTTGGGAGCGTAATTCGTCTAAATACTGTCATATTCGATGCTCCTAATGTCCGAGCGGCCTCCTCAACTCCCACATTTGTAGATTCTAAAACGCCAATAATCGGGCGAACCATATAGGGAAATGTAAAAGTTACATGAACAAAAAGAATCATATAAAATCCCGGTTGAAATAGGCCTATTCCTGCGGGTCCCCAAAACATAAATATGGCAAAACCGAGGGCAGCAGATGGTATAGCAATTGGAATATCTAAAATAGTATCTAAAAATGTGATAGCTCTTCCCCAATTTCTTTTGACAATTATAAAAGCAAAAGGTATACCAAATAATAAATTAATCATAACGGCTAACGCAGCAATTTGTATTGAAGTTATTAAAGCCACATATAAATAAGCCCATTTATAATCCTTTCCGAAGAAAACTTCATCGATAACTGCCATATCAAAAACTTGAGAAATCACATAAAATGAAGGAATTAAAATCATAAAAGTTATGATAGTTGCAACCAATGCATCTCTTACATACCGAAAGTACCTATGGCTTAATTTTTTTTCAAATTCCGGTAAAACACTTTTTACAGGAAAGCCAACCTTTCTCGTAAAGAATTTTACTGAAAACAAAAGAGTTATTGATACTGCTATTAAGATCCCGGCAAGGAGTGAAGCTGCAGGGAACTCTAATTGTCTTCGAAAACCGACAATTAGAATGGGGGATGTTTCTACTAAACCAGACAAGATTAGAGTTGCTCCTGTCTCACCAAGGCTTCTGGTGAAAGCAAGAATTGCTCCTGCAATTATTCCTTCTTTCATTAATGGAAGAGTTATCGTACGAAAAACAGTAATTCCCGGTGCCCCTAGAGTTCTCGCAGCATCCTCATATAATACATCTGCCTTTTCTAAAACAATTTTCATATTGCGAACTATATAGGGAAAAGTAAATACGATATGTCCTAAAAGAATTAAAATGAATCCAGGCTGGACTAAAAAAATTGCCCAAAATAAAAGTACGGAAAAGCCTAACGCCCCGGTTGGTACTGCCATTGGTAAATCAACAAGGGCGTCGAGGAATTCTTTTCCTTTAAAATTATAACGGGTTAAAATAATAGCTGTTGGAAATGCAATAACTAAGTCTATAGCCACGGCAATGGCTGCAATTGTAAAAGAAACTATTAAAGAATTAACAATCATTTGCCATTTTAGATCCTTTAGAATTTCATCATGAAATACATCCTTATTTATAGAAGGAATATTAAGTAGGATTGTTAAAAAAATAAATAAAATAGGTCCGATGATAACTAATAAAAAGAAACCTATGGTCAATGCATCTAAACTCTTCCTATATAAGGGTTTAGAAAAAAATCTATCAAATTTCAAACCAAAAGGTAATTCAAGTTCCTCACTAATCTCTCTTTCCTTTACGATTTGGGCTTGTCTTGTCATATTTTTCTCAACTAAAATTTTTACTTTTATTCATGCTGCCGCTTTGCAAAGTAGCCATACATCAGGTATTCTTGATAAAACCTCTCCATCATCGGGAGACTGAAATTCAGGGATAGTTAAATTATAAGCTAATCCATTATCTTTATAATTAAAAACATTCTTGTCTAATGTTATCGATTGGTCGATTGGTCTAAACCCATATTCCATAGCATCTTTTACTGTTTGTTTCTCCTGCAAAAAATTAAGGAATTCCTCAGCCACTTCTCGTTGCTTTGGTGTAACCCAATCGGCATTTAATATACAAAAAGGATGGTCGCTAAACAATGTACCCTCTTCTGGATATATTGCAATAACTTTCCCCCCTTCTGATTGACTTGAAATATCTTTTACTAAATTCTCGTATAAAAGTGCTACATTTAATTTATCTGGTCCTCCATCTTGCATATATTTTGCTAAAAATCCGGTAGATTTTCCGTACATCACGGCACTGGATTCAAATGTTCTTAGCCACTTTTGATTTTCTGAATCTTTTAAATCTTTCATTTTTAAGTCTTTAGTGGAAACTCCAGAAGCCGCAGATAATGCCATTATTGTACTCATAAATCCTGAATTCGACAATCTTGGATCAGTATGGGCCATTTTAACATCTACTTTCTCATCTTTATTTAATTCATATAAATCGACAAAACCATGAATTTTATAAGTTTTGTTAAAACTTTCCCAGGTGGCAATCACTATTGGTGAATAAATAATTTTTACAGCCTTATCAATATCTACTATATCCTTATCTGTATCCATATATTTTTTCCATTTTTCATTTAGAAGTGGCAACCAAATAGAACTTGCTGGACTCCATATAGTAGGGGTTATCTCTCCATTTAAAATACTAATCATCGAGTCTGAAGAACCATATGGATGCATATCAATTATTATCTTATCGTTAGGGTGTTTCCTGTGCCATTCATCTAAAAATTCAGTATAAGCATGTGTCATCCAGCTTGCTTTTTCAGAACTATATACGATATATACGTGAGTGACTTTTTCCTGAAAAAAATATGATACAATATATGTTGAGACGTTGCCGATAGCGAAACCTAAAATAAACAATAAAATAATTTTTCTTTTCTTACGTTTTTCAGCTCTGCGTGAATGACTCATGATTTTTGTGTGAAACTATACAATTTTTTTTAAATAAACGACCTTATATAGTTATCAATTAAAGTGAATGTGACCCCTGCCGCTATTCCTAGGGCAACCACAATGAGATATATATACTTATCCTTCATAAGAAACCTTAACTCCCTTGATTTTTTTAAAGCTAATTTCCAAAATTTCCAGATCTCATTTTTACCTTGCTATATATAGAATATTTAGTTTAATTGCTTTTATTCTAATAGACAATAGAATATAGCGTTATATATATTCTATATAATCTATATAGACTAAACTTAAATGTTGAACCAATGATCCCTCAAAAAATTCCAATTCTGTATAGAAAGTTGATTAATCGAATTGAAAATTAGAAAATTTAGGTACTTAATTGATTTTTATCAATTTATTTCTGTTAATAATTCACATGTCCAGCGTAAAGAATTATTATTTCTTTAGATGTTATCAGTGCGGTGAATGGTATTATTCGAGTAAAATCATTAAAACTAAAAAATGTTGGAAATGCCATCATTCATTTCAATTTCAAAAATCAACTAAATTCTCTAAAAAATGCTCAATGGAAGTTGCAATTGCGATTCTTAAGGAATTAAAAACAAAAAAGCAAAATGAGGATCTTTCAAAATATATTAATATGGGATTTAACCTGACATTTAGGAAAATTGAATGAAATCCTGTTAACTTTAATATTTAATTCTATTTTTCAAATGAAACCAGTTTATATCCTTTGTTTTACTTAATATTATATTACACAAAAAGACGATAATAATGGACATAGCTGATGAATTAAAAATATTTGACGACCAATTGATTAAGAAATTAGACCAACTCGCTGCTAATACAATTGAATATTGGGATATCAAAACTGGTATAGGTATGGGTACAAGTTTAGATTTTACAGACCAAAAAAGCAAGGAAATATCCTCTTTCGAGCTTATAGATTGTGGAATCAGAACTTTTGTAAATGGAGGCTGGGGATTTAATACTTTACAGACTATTTCTCAAAGATCTGTCATAGAGGGGTTTGAAAAAGCAATAAAATTAGCCCAAATATCAGAATCTTTATGTAAGCATAAATTTAAGATAAATGAAAGAGATCCGTTAATAGCCAGTTATGAAATAAAGAGTAAGAAGAATATTAGCGATATAGATATAGAAGATAAAATTAATCAAGTAAAGCAACAAGAAAAAATTGCTTCAGAATACTCTCCAAAAGTTAAAAACACCCATACCGTATATATGGACGGTTACGGGAGTAATTTGTTTCTTAACTCATTTGGAAGTTATATTTATCAGGAATTATCAATATTAAGGTTATTTAGCTTAGTCTATGCTCAAGAAAATGGAATACTACAGAGAGCTGTTAATTCCGTAGGAGGACTCGGAGGATTTGAAATAGTTGAAACAGATCAAGCTATTGGATTAAGCTCTAAATCAGCCAAGGAGGCAGTTGAATTATTAAAAGCAAAATCACCCGCAGGAGGGAAATTTACCGTTATAATGGACCCGAAATTTTGTGGAGTTTTGATTCATGAGGCCCTTGGACATGCGATCGAAGCGGATACTGTCTTGAATAAAGAGAGTATCTTAGAAGGAAAAATTGGTAATAAAATAGCAAGTGAAGATATTAATATTATTGATGATCCAACTATGGGACATGGAAAAAGATTTAATTTACCTTATGAATTATATGGGAGCTATTTCGTGGATGATGAGGGTATTCCTTCCCAAAAGACGGAAATAATCAAAAATGGTATTCTCCGAAATTATTTGCATAGCCTTGAAAGTTCTTCACGAATGGGTGTCTCTCCTAATGGACATGGTAGAGCATCATCCAATACATCGAAACCTCAAGTCCGTATGGGGATCACCTTGCTTGAGCCTAAAGACTGGGATTTGGATGAAATGATTAAAGATATGAAAAATGGAATTCTCTGTGAAGATTTTCAATACGGTTATACCGATCCAAGTACAGGAAACTTTCAATTTAAATGTAAAATCTCATACTTAATAAAAAATGGAGAAAAAACAGAATTATTGAGAGATGTTGGATTATCAGGTATGACACTTGAAGTTCTCAATAAGATTTCAGCAATTGGTAATGAAATTGGAATTAGTGATGGTACTTGTGGAAAAGGAGGCCAAGGTGTAAGAGTGTGCGATGGAGGCCCATATATTCGTGTTGAAGATGTCACTGTGGGAGGTTTGAATTAAATGCAAAACAAACCCGATTTTTATAATCTTTCAAATTTTGCTTTGAAATTTGCCGAAAAAAATAACAGTAATCTAAAATGTGCTGATATCTATTTCGGTAAAAACAAATTCATTAGTATAGAAATCGAAGAAAACTCCGTTAAAAATAGTGAGATAGGAAGTTCGCTAGGAGCTTCAATTAGGGCTATTGATAAACGAGGCTCGCTTGGCTTTGCCTATACAAATAATTTAGAAAAGAAATCGATGGAAAAAATGATATCAAACGCCCTCGGGATGATGAATGCCGGCACGGGGGATTCAGACTTTAAAAATTTACCAGATTCATACGAAAAATATCCAAGTGTAAATGATTTATTTGATATTAAATTGAAAATTATAGAAATTGAAGAATCTTTAGGATATGCCAAGGATTTAATTGATGTATGCAAAGAAGATGAATTAGCCATCTCTCAATCCGCTGAGTTCACATCAAGTTATTCTAAAGTGTTTGTGTTTAATTCTAATGGAATTGAAGTAAGTGGAAAAGTAACATCATGTTCAGTAAGTTCTAATATTATTGTTAAAGATAAAGTAAGTAAGGAGACTTCATTTGGATTTGATTGGCAGTCTTCCCGCAATTTAAATAATATTAACGCCACAGAAATTGCAAAAAACGCATTGGAAAAAGCGAAAAAGAACTTAAATAGGATTAAAGTTAAAAATATGAAAGTTCCACTAATATTAACCCCGAATGGCACTATTAGCTTTATATTGAATCCACTAGCCTCCGCTATTAACGCTGAAACTTTTCAATATAAAAGAAGCTTTCTTATTGGTAAAAGAAATGAAATTATTGCTGCAGAACATCTGAATATTGAAGATAATGCTCTAATAGACGGTGCTCTGGGCTCTTCTCCATTTGATGCTGAAGGGGTACCGTGTAAAAATAAAAAAATTGTAGAACGAGGAAAATTTTTGCAAGATGGTTTACTACATAATAGCTATACTGCAGGTAAAGAAGGGATTGAAAGTACTGGAAATGCAGTACGAAGCTCTTATAGTTCTGTTCCTTCAATCGGAATTTCAAATTTTATTATGAAACCGGGAGATTTTACGCAAGAAGAAATTATCAGTGATGTGAAAAAAGGGATAATTTTAGAATATACTGGAGACAGCCCCAATATTACGACAGGCGATTTTTCGGGTTTAATTCTTCAAGGCAATTTAATTGAGAACGGAGAAATTAAAGAACCTTTAAATGAAACTATGTTCGGAATAAATCTTTTCGATCTATTCAAAAATCTTGATGCAGTTTCCAAGCAATATAAAACATATGGTCGATATAAAGCTCCATACGTTAAAATAAAAGATGTTCAGATTATCGGGGCTGCAAATTAGCTATAAACATCTATTCGCAACCAGAGGATATCCCAAAATTCCCTACTATTATCTTCATTGTATTTCCATAATTCTACTATTAAAATTTGATCTGTGCCGTTATATGGAAATTTCACATATAATTTTTTCGACATCCAATCCTCACTTGGTTTTAAGGTTTCTTTATCCGTAGTAGACGTTTTATTTGCGTGTTTTGAACCCTCGTCAGGAGTTAGTTTTGTATCTTTATTTCCTAAAAATATTATAACTTTAAAGGTAAAATCGTGATCTAATTCGTTTTCAACAGTCACATAAAAGCCAATTGATTCATTCACTTTTGCTGTAGTAGGATAATCCTCTGCTCGTTCATCTTTATTTAAAATTCCAAATCCAATATAGCCCTCCTCAGGAGTCATTATATAATAAACTATAAATCCAGATACAATTAAAATTCCACAAATTAATGAAAATCTTAAAAGCCGTTCAAATTGTATGCTGGCTAATTCTATTTCGGATTTTTCTTTATGATTCACTTTACTGTTCATTACTTTTAAACCATGCAATCGTTTTTTTCAGACCTTCTTTTAACGTAGTAGTTGGCTCCCAATTCAAAATTTCTTTTGCTTTTTTCAAATCAGGACACCTTCTTACGGGATCGTCTATGGGAAGAGGTTTATATACAACTTTTGATTGAGAATTTGTCAATTCAATTATAATATTTGCTAATTCTAATATGGTAAATTCTTTATCATTTCCTAAATTGATAACTTCCCCGAGCGCCTCTTTTTTATGAACCATTTTCAAAAAACCTTCGATTTCATCAACAACATAGGTAAATGAGCGAGTCTGAGATCCATCTCCAAAAACGGTTATATTCTGGTCATTGAGAGCTTGGTGAATAAAATTGGGAATTACTCTCCCAAATTCAGGACCAGAACGGATTCTTGGGCCAGAAGTATTAAAAATTCTAACTATTTTAGTTTTAATATCATGTTGAAGCTCATATGCTTTCACAAAAGCTTCTCCTGCCCTTTTTGACTCGTCGTAGCAACTACGAGGACCTACGGGATTCACGTGCCCAAAATATGTTTCTGGAGTTGGTACAACATCATCAGGAGGATTGCCATATACTTCTGAAGTGCTTGTATAGAAAAATAGCGAATTGTGCGCCTTAGCAATCCCTAAGGCATTCATAGTACCAAGCGTATTACTCTTTAATATGGGAATTGGATATTTTTCAAATTCAAAGGGTGAAGCTCTACTTGCCATATGCATGACCATATCAACCTTTTTAATATCTCCTACGCAAATACCTTTTGGATGATGGGTTAAACCAAAATATATCGGGACTGAAATATCGTGATTAACAAATCTGAAATTCGATGAATCCATTAGATGGGTAATATTTTCAAATCTCCCTGAGGATAAATTATCTATACAAATGCAGTAAGCTCCTTGCTTCACTAAAACATCACACGTCCATGAGCCGAGAAATCCTGCACCACCGGTAACTAATACTGTTTTATCTCTAAATGAGATATTTTCTTTTTCAATTCTATTTATGATTTCGTCTACATCTTGAGAAATTTCGTAATTCAATCTTAAAACCTTTAAATTTAGGATATTAACTTCCTTTTTTTGTAAATAAATTCTCTTTAAGATATATTTTTTTTTAAAAATTTCAGTTTTAATTGAACTTAATTTGAGGTTGTATTTCAAAAAAAAGTCTAGAAAGTCTTTAAATTAATATAAAAGTTTAATCAAGTTAATAAGTTTTTGTTCCGCAATATTGACAAAACTTAAGTTCAATAGGAAAATGTTTTCCACAATTGGGGCATTTGCGTAAAGAATTTTTCAGAATCTCTTTTCCTAATGTGACAAATACATTTTCCACATTTTCTCCAGTTTTTGCTGAAGCACTTAAAATTTCTCCTTGATAATTAAATTTTTTATGAAATTTCTTTGCTTCCTTTCTGGTCACTTCCCGTTGGTCTTCTAAATCTATTTTATGTTCAATCAATATCCTTGTTCTAGGAGGATTTTGAACATTATCAATAACATCCATCCAACTTTCAAGATCATAAAGAGAATCTTTGCTGGTAATATCATACAATATCAGAGCCCCTGAAGCCCCAGAAACATAGGAGGGAAAAAGAGTTCTAAATTTTTTTTCTCCCGCAAAATCCCAAAGATTGAGTAGGATTTCTACATCATCCACTATAATTTTTTTTGTCTCAAAATCCACACCAATCGTACTAAGCGTAGAAGTATCGAATTTACCAGTTGCATACCTGCGAAGGAGTGAAGTTTTCCCTACATCCTTCTGACCAGCTATTACCACTTTAAATTTTATCATTAAAAAATTTACTCTCAGAAAATACTCTATTGTATGAATTAAATTCGATTATATTATTTTATAGTTATTATGCTTAAAAATATTTATTTATTTAAAATATACTTTGAAATTTTATTTTGAATTTTTTATAGCAGTCGCAATTCTATTGAGTCCTTCTTTTAAAATAGAGCGTGGACAAGCAATATTTATACGTTCAAATCCCTTGCCCCCACTTCCAAAAAGATATCCCTCCCACAACGCTACTTTTGCCTTACCAAATAATAACTCAGTTAATTCTTTGCTTTCGAATCCTAATTCTCGGAAATCAAGCCACACCAAATAAGTGCCTTCTGGTTGAATAACCTTAATTTCTGGAATATGTTCTTTAATGAAATTTTTCAAAAATTCCAGATTCTCTTTTATGTATAACATAAGATCATCCACCCAATCTTCACACTCATTATAGGCCGCTTCTAACGCAGCTGAAGCAAAACAATTTGGGACAGTAATATGATGACTTTGTCTAATTTTATTAAAATTAGTTCGTAATTGAGCGTTTGGAATAATTACATTAGCAATTTTTAAACTAGGTAAATTAAAGGTCTTGCTTGGAGAATTACATGTTACTGAATTCTGGGCGAATTCTCTGGAAATCGAGGCAAATGGCACATATTTATATCCGGGATAGACTAAATCGCAGTGAATTTCATCAGCAATGACTAGTATATGATTCTCTAGGCAAATTTCTCCAAGGACAGTTAATTCTTCTCTCGTCCAAACTCTCCCTGTTGGGTTATGTGGATTACATAAAATCATGAGTTTTGCACGAGGATGCCTTGCTTTTATATTTAAATCTTTAAAATCCATCTCATACCGTCCATTAGAAAATTTTAAAGGATTTAATAATCGTTTACGACTATTATTTTTAATAATATGGTAAAATGGGGTGTATATGGGATTTTGAATAATAATTTTATCTCCTGGGTTACTGAACGCTTGTACCGCAAAACTTATTCCAGGGAGAACTCCAGGTGAATAATATATCCACCTTTTATCTAACATCCAATTATGACGCCGTTGAAACCAATTTATTACAGCCTCATAATATCGAGAACTGAGAAAAATATACCCGAATACGCCATGTTCTGCTCGGCGAATGATTGCATCAATAATGGGACGAGGTGAAAGAAAATCCATATCTGCCACCCACATCGATAATAAGCCCTTTCTGTGAAAGAATTTATCTGTTCCATCCCATTTAACTGAGCAAGTATTCTTACGATCAATAAACTCGTCAAATTTATAAATCCTTTCTTTCATAATATTCCAAATATAAATCAGAAAGAAATCATATAATTTTTATTATTATATAAAATAGTTGAAATCTCTAAGCATAAATACGCGAAAATAAAATTCTAAGTATTGGTTTTGTATTTATATCTGCTTATCTTATATATTTCCTGAGCAATTTTCTTGCCAATATTATCAACTTTTGTTAAATCTGGAATATCTGAATTAAATATTTGTTGCAGCGTCTTAAATTCTCTTAATAAATTTTTAGCCCTGGAATAATTTACTCCAGGAATTCCTGCAATAATAAACTCTAATAGATGAGATAATTCAAGAGGAGCTTTTTCAAACCTAAGTTTCATTTGAGTTTTATTTCCAACTTGTTCTTTTTTGGCTAATTGAAACAAAAATGTGGCAGTTTCTTCTGGATTCTCAGTCTTGTAGATGGTAATTCCTAAATTCAAAATAATAGAGGTTATAGCTCCATATAGCGCATTTTCATTAATATTTGAATGATGAAATGGGTTCCCCTCTAAAATTAGAATAGCTCGCTTAAAATTATTTTTCAAGTCTATTAATTCATTAAATAAACGACCATCCTTTATAGAATCATTAAAATCTTGTGCTGACTTTCTTTCAATCCCTACTCTTTCAGAGATTATATAATCCGCGACAGGCAATTGCTCTAATTTTAAAGTTATTCCCATTAAAGATAGAATCCGTACAACCGGCGAGGCGGTTTCTCTGTTATCACAGATAATTATAAACTTATTAGCATCTTCTATCTTTTTAATTGATGGCGAGTCGAGCTCTTCAACACTCTCAACCTCAATCTTGATATTTTCTTCTTCTAAATGGTTATTTTGGGCGCTCTCTTTTTTTTCTGGTAAAACATAATTTAAAATATTTTTCTGCTTTTTAGAATCTGGTTCTTTTTCACCATTCTTTATCATTTTCAAACTTTCCTTCATATTTCTTTCCTTAACTTTTTCTGCCCAATAATATCCCTCATCTCTAGTGTCTTCTGCCATCAATACATATACTTTTCCCTCTTTCTTTCTTCCAGTACGACCACGACGTTGAATTGATCGTATTGCACTGGGGACAACATCGTAAAAAATTACTAAATCGCATTCTGCTATATCAAGACCTTCTTCAGCAACACTCGTTCCGATTAGAGTATTATAAACACCATCCTTAAAATCCTCAAGAAGACTTATCTGCTCTTTTTGCGTTAATCCTTTATCTGTACCTTTAGAAGCTTGACCCACAAATTTATGGGCTTTTATTATACCATCGTCTTTAAAAAATCTTACAATATTATTAACAGAGTCCCTAAAATGACAGAACACTAAAATCCGAGAATTATTATTCTCAGTTAATTGGGATGTCAATAATTCCTTTAACTTTACTAATTTGGGATGAACAATACCTTTTGATTGAATTTCAACTACTAAATTTTTTACTCGCTTAAAATCCTTATCATAAAATAACTCTTTTAAAGATTTATTAGCACTATTTCTCTTTATTTTTTCTTCATTTTTTTCAATATAATCTTTTAACGCATTAACGCCTTGCGTCTCTATCAATTCAGACATATGGGATAATCTGATAGCATTAGCCGCTAATTTTTTAGCAGTGAACATTTGGAATTTTTCATTATCATCTCTTGCATATGAAATTCTGCGATTTATCTGATTATTAATCTTCAATAGATCTTTCCGATTAACTTTATTTACATCATAAGATCCAATCAAATCATTTTCTTTTAGCCATTTGTAGTTATTTTTTAAACTTTCTGTTAGAATCTTGTTTATTTCTAAAAATTCATTTGGAAGTTTAATTTTTATCCACTCATTATCCACATTATGAATATATGGTTGTACGTCAGAATCATTCTCAGTTCGAATTTCAACGTGATCGATAAATAAATTTTCTTTAATCTCATTAATTTTCTCTTTAGTTGATCCTGGACTGGCCGTAAGACCTAATATCTGAGGGCATTCTGCGTCATCAATATATTTTTTGGCAATAAAGCAATAAGCATAATCGCCCACTGCTCTATGACATTCATCAAAAATTATCAACGAAACATCTTGAATAGAATAAGTTTTTGAAATTATGTCATTTTGGAGAACTTGTGGAGTCATGAAAGCAATCGTCAAATCCTCCCATAATGCTTTTCTTTTTCCTGGTTGTGTTGCGCCTGTAATGCATTTCAGCGATTCCTGAGTTAAAGTAGTTAGGTCTAAAAATGATTTATAATGCTGTTCAACTAAAGGTTTTGTTGGAGCTAAAAAGATAACTTTAGATTCTGGTTTCTCTGTTAATCTGTGTACTGCTAGCATTAAACCAATTATCGTTTTACCGAGACCTGTGGGAATAACTACTAAACAATTGTGATTTAAGCAACTTATAAATATGTTTTCTTGGTATTCTCTTCTGAGAACCAAATCTTTTTTGATAAACGGATGAGAGATATAATGTTCAGTTTTTAAAACTTAAATCACCAAAAACGACTTTATATAGGCCTGTTGAGTAATTAACCTTATTATCTTATTTAAATTGGCGGAGTCTATAAAATACTTAAAAAATATTTAAATTCTTAAAAATTTTTAATAACAATTTAATAATTTAATATGTCACTCCCAATTTCAAGAGATCTGATCTGAAAGATTTAATTCTTATGGCACATTGTTTTATATATCTCTTAAGCGCGAGTGGTTTAGCTCGGTATAACGACACGTTCACACCGTGTAAGTCTATATTCCTAAAAATATAGATCTCGATGGTCGGGGGTTCAAATCCCTCCTCGCGCATTATTATTTTTAATTTTTACCCTAATTTTTTGGCATGAAATCGTAGTGAAAACCAAAAAAGTTAAATCAAATCCATTATTACAGTTTTTAACTACTTATTTTTAGGTTTGAATCACTTTGTCAAGCTTCTTAGAATCTCGAGAATTACGTAAAAAATATAAAGAAGTAGAACAGTATGTTAAAATTGGCACAATCTTCTTAACTCGGTATGAAAAAGCTAGGATTGTAGGTGCCAGAGCATTACAAATAAGTTTTGGAGCACCAATATTGGTAGAAAAACCAAAAAATATGATTGATCCGATTAAAATTGCACAATTGGAGTTAAAATCAAGAATATTGCCTTTAACAATAAGACGAGAGCTTCCTGATGGGGAATACCAGGACATTCCTATAGAAAAGTTGATTCTAAAGAAAGATTAAGTTGTTGAATCACTCATCTTGTTGTTATATTTCTTTTTTATATTTTTATTGAATATGTTCCTTTCCTTTCTCAGTTAGAAAATATACTCGCTCATCATTAACAATATCAAAATCTATATAACCATGATGGATTAAGCGATCGAGCAATTTTTCTAAATCTTCTTTTTTAAATGGCTCAATCCCGAGAGGAATTCTGCTTTGATTAACGACAATCGCGATTCTTCTCAAGAATAAACGTTTGCCAACAAATGACTCGAGAATAGTGATTTCATCGTTTGAAAGTTTATCATCCTCTCCTTGTTCTTTTAAAGCATCTGCAAGTTTCTTAGTTTCCTGACTTACTTCTTGCTTTTTAGTTTCCACATGTTTTAATTGAACTAAGTCTTTCGCAACTGCTTTGTTTTTATCTTGAGCGCCTTTTTTAAATACATCAGCTAAATTTTCTTTATCGTTATTAGATGTATCATCTTTTTCATTTTCCATAATTATAGAATAAATTTTAGAAATATATATTTTTAATTATAAAACCTATAAATTAAATAATGAAAAAAGTCATAGAAATAGAAACAGGACAAACAGTTATTTTAAGACATGTCAAAAAATCGGATTTAGATGGTATTTGGAAAAATTTTAACGAAGTATTAGAAGAGGGCACATACCTTCCAGTATTCACCCCCGTTAGAACCGAAGTTGAAAAAAATTCTTGGTATGATAACATTAAACGGGAACACGAAATTTGTATTGTCGCAGAAATCACTAATCTTAAATCTCCCTACAATATTATAGGACAATGTGAAATTTCAAATTTAGAATGGGAAGCAGCGACGCATGTAGGAAGTCTTGGAATCATTATTTCAGAAGAATATCGGGATCTAGGTCTTGGGAAGCAGTTAATAGATATGGCTGTACGTGAATCTAAAAAACTAAATAACAAAGAAAAAATCATATTAAGCTGCTTTTCAAATAACGAGCGTGCTCTGCACCTTTACAAAAAGATAGGATTCAGGGTAGTTGGAGTAAGAAAAAAACAGTTCTATATGGATGCGACCTACTATGACGAAGTAATGATGGAATTATTTGTGGAGGATTATTTACAAAGTTATCCTCAACAGATTTAGAAAGGTAATACAACGACTAATTTTACAAAATAGTTATGCTTTTCTTTTGATATTTTAAAATTTAAACGGAAAATTTTTCACCTCATTATTATGAAAAGTTTTTATATAATTATCATCTCTAATTAACTTAACATAAGAATATACCGAAAAATGTTAAAATACAAAATCGTTCTTGCTGGAACAAAAGACGTTGGGAAAAGTTCGTTAATCGCACGATTCTGTGATAATGTTTTCCATGAAAAAACTATGTCAACAATAGGTGTGGCTTTTAAAAGAAAGAAAGTTGATATAAATGACAAAATCAGTATTGAATTACATATCTGGGATTTTGGTGGAGAGGAAAAGTATAGAACACTCTTTCCTTCTTATTGTAATGGTGCTTCCGCAGCTCTGATATTATATGATATTACTAATAAAGAATCATTAGATGATGTTAAAAATTGGGTAAAAATAATTGATAAAAATGCAATTGAAAAAGTAATCAAGATTTTAATTGGTACCAAAATTGATTTAAAAGGCCAGAGAGTAATATCCCGCGCAGAAGCTCAAAAGGTAAGCCAGAAATTTAATTGCTTAGGAGATCCTATTGAAACATCATCAAAAACTGGTGAAAACGTCGAAAATGCATTTTTAAACGTATCTAAGGAAATTATTAAGCAAAATCTTCAATATTGTAAAAGTTGTGGCGAATTTTTTATCAAGAATTTGAAGTTCTGTAATTATTGTGGAGCTAAAGCAGAACTCAAACCGATCCTATTTTAACACAACTATAAATCTTCCTTTTCTCTTCTATAAAGAGAAGGAGGAGGTCGTGCATACTCAAGAGATTTGCTCTTCACTTTATCTATAAACACCTGCAGTTCCTTTTTGGCATTTTTAATCGAATTCTCAATCTCTTTATTTACCTCCTCGAATCCTATGACCCAATTTCCATGGCCCGGATAAAAGCTTCTAATTTTTAGGGTATTTAAAATTTGAAGAGAATTTATATATTCCGATATAGAGCCTGATTCGTAGATATTTGTGGACGATCCTTGGAATAAAGTATCTCCAGTAAAAATGTAATGTTTATAGGGATCATAGATACAAATGCAGCCTGACGTATGTCCGGGGGTTGCGATTATTTTTAAAAATACATTACCTAAATCAATGATATTTCCATCTTCGAGCCAGATGTTTACTTTTAAATCGGTTAAATCGATTCCCCATTTTTTGCCTTTTGTGATTAATTCGTCTGTGTGTTGGATTTTAGTAGCTGCTAATCGATGAGCCGCAATCGCACAATGAAAATATGCATTAGATGATATATGATCAAAATGCTCGTGGGTATTGATAACTAAATCAATGTCCTCAACCCTTAATCCCACCTCAGTGGTAAGCAAATAATTAAAACTGTTAAACTTCGAAATTATTCCCGTATCTATTAGAACATTTAATTCCTCCCCTATAATAAGGTAAACATGACAGCCTGCACCTCTGGAAGCAAATTGGTAAATATTAGGCTTTATGAGATTTAAAATATACCCTTCTTTACCATACATATCGTCTTCTTTTATTAACCGGGGTTTAAACAATCCGCTTTCCCTTCCATCAGACATTATTTTCACAAACCAGTTATTTGATAAACTGATATAATATAGAATTTAATACCTTATAAAAATAGAGTAGATAAATCCAATTAAATGTTAAAGTCTAGACCATTTTTTATAGCATATCCAACTCTGCGGAGTTAAGGGATTTTCGTTTAAAAATAGAAAATTCAAATTATTCAAATTCTCCAGACTTTTATTATTAAACTCAGAAATTTCATTACTCTCAAGAAAAAGTATGATTAGTTTTTCTAATCCTTCAATTCCTTCTAATATTTTAATGTAATTTCTGTCTAAAAATAATTCTTGAAGGTTTCTAAGATTTTCTAAGCCCTCAATTTTTTGAATTTTATTATTCGAAAGCTCTAATTTAATTAAATTGCGTAAATGATCAAGATTTTGTACTTGCTCAATTACGTTATTTGTTAAGTTAAGCACCTTTAAATTGTGTAGCCCCTCTAATCCTTGGATTTGTGATATTTTGTTATCATTAAGAGTTAGCCATCCTAAATTCTCCAAGCCTCCCAATCCGGATATTGATTTAATCTGATTAAATGAAAAACTCAATCTTTTTAAATTGATAAGATGACTAACATTTTTAATTTCTGTTATTTTATTCCTGTTGAGATTTAAATCTTCTAAATTCTTCAAACTCTCAAAACCTTTAATTTCACTGATTAAATTCGATTCAAGATTCAATTTCTTCAATTTCTTTAGAGAATTTAAGTTTTCTATACTTTCAATTTTATTTTCTGAAAGATTTAGTTCTTCTAAAAATGGTAAATCCTCAAGATTTTCTATATTCTTAATTTTATTGCTTGATAAATCCAGGACTTTTAAATTCTTCAAGTCTTTCAGACTATTAATTTTTTCAATATTATTCCTATGAAGTAAGAGGTGTTCCAAATGTGAAAGTCTTTTTAAAGCTGGTATACTTTTTATGCTGGTTAAATTAGCACCCTCACAATTTAAAAGAATTATTAGCCCATTCCTTAAAGATACATTATATCCACGTTTAAAAATATAATAATCATACAGAATCAAGTTAAAACAAATATCAAGGATATGAGGTGATAGGGCAAATTGATATTCTTTTGTGAAAATTTCTTTTGGAAATTCTTGGCTTTTATGGCTTAATTTTGCTTTAATATATGTTTTAAGAAAATTCTTAATTATTTTCCTTGATGCACCCCTGTCAATTCTGTTTAAAATTTCTACAACCACAAATCTTTGTTCAAATTCATCTATTTTTTTTAATGAATATTCCAAAAGCGGGATTAAATTCTTATGGCTAATATAATTAGCTTCTAAAATTTTTCCAGCTGCCATTCTAATTTCAAGATTTTCATCAGAAAGAAAAAGTTGTTCGAGAAATTTAAAATTTGTACCATCATCGAGAGTACCAAAGAGATTTAAAGCCTCCTCTCTTAGTTTGAGAGTATTTGAGCTAAAAACCCATTCTTTTAATAAGGCAGACGCTTCTTTTATCCCAATTTTGCTTAAATTCTCCTTAATATATTCGGGATTTAATTCCATCTTAAAGTTCTAAGCTCAATTATTAAAAAATAGTAAATTATTGCTTTATTTTTATGTTATGTAATAAATTTAAGCCTAAATATCTTACTATTTCCAAACATTTAAAGAAAAAAAACTCAAGAATAGATATATTCTTTGACAGGATGATCTTTATCCATAATCTCTAATAATGCTTTTTCAAAATGACTCTGGGTTATTTTCGTTTTCTGCTCCCTAAGACATCTCATGCCTGCCTCAGTACACAAAGCTTTAATATGGGCACCACTAAAATTTTCTGTTCGTTTCGCAAAGTCTTTTAGATTAATATCTTTATCTATGTTCAATTTTCTTGTATGAATTTTTAGAATCATTAATCTTGCTTCTTCATTAGGCATATTGAATCTTATTATTCGATCAAACCTTCCAGGTCTCAAAATAGCGGGATCTAACACATCTTCCCTATTCGTAGCCGCTAAAAACATTATCCCTTCAATATTGGCAAATCCATCTAATTCACTAAGTAATTGCATAAAAGTCCTTTGAACCTCGCGATCGCCTTTATATACTTCAGACGTTCTTTTAATTGCAATCGCGTCAATTTCATCAATGAAAATAATAGCTGGAGTATTCTCTTTAGCAAGAGAAAATACTTCTCTTACCATTCTAGACCCTTCACCAATAAATTTCTGAACTAAATCTGACCCTACTAAATGAATAAATCGCGCATGGGTCGTATTTGCAACTGCCTTTGCTAATAATGTTTTTCCCGTACCCGGTGGACCTGCTAATAAAGCTCCTGACGGGGGATCTATACCTATCTTTTCAAATAATTCAGGATGGACTAAGGGTAATTCTATTATTTCTCTTATCGCTTGAATTTGGTCATCTAAACCTCCAATATCATCAAAAGTCTCCTTTGGTGTTTCTAATAACTCCATAGCAGCTACATGCCCTCTAATTTTCCTTGAAAGTATTTCTAATATCTGATAACTTTGAGGATGTAAAGTCACAGAATCACCGGCACTCGGTTTTATAAGGTCATTGGGTGGCAATAAGATTCTAGTTCCCGGTGAATTAGATACGATAGCTCTTCCATCCTCTAATACCCTCTCAACTGATCCGATTATTAATGGATTTTTCTTCAAATTATCCAAGATTTTTTTAAAATTCTCAATTTCCTGGCGCAATATCTCGTTTTCGCGTTCTAATGCATAAATGCGCTTCTGAATCTTTTTAACATCCGATTCGGTCATTACTAACTTATAATATTAATACTTGTAAAAATACTTTTTTATAAACAAAAGCCAAATTTTTAACTTAAATTTCCACTATAATCCTATGGCAAATAAGAAAAAAGTTTAGGAATTAATAAAAGATTCAATTATCTTTAAAACTTCTTCTTGAAGCTCCGCATGGAATTTTTAGATAAGAATATTTATTCTTGGTTTTTTCTACCGCAGAGTTTATTTTTGTAAAAAATCGTTCCTTGTGCCTTTTTATATTCCTCTTGATTAGCATTTTTTAAATAACTTTATCAATAAAAGGTGAACATGAATGAACTCTAAACAAAAAATTAAAGTTATGATAATTTGGATTTCATTGATTATTAGTGTTTCAAGTATTTTTAACAACAATGTTAGCGTTGAATACGTTAATATTAGAGATAAGGACCTGCAACGAGAATCAAATTATTATTATTCAAAAAATCCTCTCTTATCTTCTGATGATGGCTGGAAACTAAATGGTAAAGAAATATGTGAAGCGCAGGATGCTCAAGGATATCCTCAGATTTGCAGTGATGGAACCGGGGGTGCGATCGTTACGTGGCATGATAATCGAAATTCAGGAACTACAGGATTTGATATCTATACCCAGCGAATAAATGCAACTGGCAATGTTGAGTGGACTCCCAATGGAATATTAATATGTGAAGCGCAGAATGATCAAGGATATCCTCAGATTTGCAGTGATGGAGCCGGAGGTGCGATTATTATATGGGAAGATGCTAGAGATTCAGGAACTACGTTAACTGATATCTATGCCCAGCGAATAAATGCATCTGGCGATGTTGAGTGGACTCCCAATGGAGTAGTAATATGTCAAGCTAATAGCTATCAATATGATCCTCAGATCTGCAGTGATGGAGCCGGGGGTGCGGTCATAACATGGTATGATTATAGAGATTCAGGAACTACGGGAACGGATATCTATGCCCAGCGGATAAATGCATCTGGCGATGTTGAGTGGACTCCCAATGGAGTAGTAATATGCCAAGCTAATAGCTATCAATATCATCCTCAGATCTGCGGTGATGGAGCCGGCGGTGCGGTCATAACATGGTATGATTACAGGAGTTCAGCTACGGGATATGATATCTATGCCCAGCGGATAAATGCATCTGGCGATGTTGAGTGGACTTTCAATGGAGTAGTAATATGCCAAGCTAATAGCTATCAATATGATCCTCAGATCTGCAGTGATGGAGCCGGCGGTGCGGTCATAACATGGTATGATTACAGAAATTCAGGAATTACGGGATATGATATTTATGCTCAGCGGATAAATGCATCTGGCGATGTTGAGTGGACTCTCAATGGAGTAATAATATGCAGGGCACAGCTAACTCAAGATAATCCTCAGATCTGCAGTGATGGAGCCGGAGGAGCAATCATTACCTGGGTGGATGGTAGAAATTCAGCTACGGGATTTGATATTTATGCCCAAAGGATAAATGCATCTGGCAATGTTGAGTGGATTTCTGATGGAGTAGTAATATGTCAAGACCAAAATGGTCAAGGATATCCTCAGATCTGCAGTGATGGAGCAGGAGGTGCAATCATTACATGGCAGGATGCTAGAGGTTCAGGAACTACAGGAAATGATATCTATGCCCAACGGATAAATGCAGCTGGCAATGTTGAGTGGATTCCCGATGGAGGAGTAATATGTCAGGCTATTGATTATCAAAATTACCCTCAGATCTGCAGCGATGGAGCTGGGGGTGCGATTATTACATGGCATGATAATCGAAATTCAGCGGTTACGGGATATGATATTTATGCCCAGCATTTCGAAATTCCGGAAAAAGTTAAGATAAACTACCCTGAAAGTAAATATTATAACAAACCAATGAGTGGGTATTTTCAGGCAACATACGGGTTTGAAAATGATAGGCTGGGAAATAATCCTAAGGATTGGTCCGTGTATGAACTGGATGGAAATACAGTAAATGTGATCGGAGAATTAGCAGGACACAAGAATGTTGTTGAGATGAATGATATTAGTTCTTCTTATAGCGTAGCAATAAATAAATCTCTTAACCCAATTAGAGGTTATGGGACTGTAGAATGGTGGTGGAGGATATCAGATGCAACTGATCTTATTGCTTTCAGAATCCATGATAATAATAATATTTTTATCTACTTTCGAATAAATCAAGACAAATTTCAATATGACAATGGTTCACTCCATGATATTGGTTTAGTTGCTTATGATAACACATGGTATCACTGCAGAGTGGATTTCGAATGCACCACGGGCAGTTATATGGGATTATCTCAATATTCTTGGTGCGTCTATATTAACGGTACTAAATTTGGCAATTATGGTTTTAGAATTAATCGAGATCAAGCTAATGAAATTTGGTTTGATGGAAGTGGTGGTTTGACGGGATATACAACTTATATTGATGCTATTGGCTATTCTTGGGATCCTAATTACAATATTGGAGATAATCTGAATGAAGGTTTATTGCTTAGTTTTGAAACATCTGAAAACCTTATATGGATGGCCTACTCATTAGATGATGAGAATCAAATTGAAATTTTAGGAAACACCACTATTCCTGTACCAGAAGAGGGACCACATTTTATTCAAGTATTAGGTACTAATCATTTAGGATTTCCTTGTAATTCAGAAAAAAAGTGGTTTAATATCAAAAATTACCTAAATATCAGTATAGATTTTATCAATCTATCATTTTCCTCTGCAAATTTTATTGTAAATTTCTATATTTATGATGAAAATGATTTAGGAATAGGGGCTGCTAATATTCAGGCATGGTGGGATGGACTTGAAGTACCGCAAAATAAAATTTTTTCTCTTGGAAAAGGATTCTACCAGATTTCTTTATCTCCTATTACAGTAAGTCCAGGTGAAGATCCGATCCTCTTAAATATGAGTATTTCAGCAGAAGGATGTTATACAAAATACTATGAAATCCATTTAGCGGTGGATCCCGAAATTATCGATAAAGGTCCCCCTCCCCCCCCTTCATCGAACGGAGATAAAGAAGCTGTTTCGGAAGAATTACCTTTAATTCCTATGATTACGGTAATCGGAACTTCAATCGCTGCTATTTGTATAGCTGTGTTTATTGCTTGGAAGAAAGAGTTGTTTGCGAGACTTAAAAGAAAATAATTAATATTAAATTGATGTATCTCCAAATGATATTGTCACTCTTGGAAAAGGATTCTATCAAGTTTATTTATCTCATATTACAGTAAGTCCAGGTGAAGATCCGATCCTCTTAAATATGAGTATTATAGCTGAAGAATGTTATACAAAATACTATGAAAAAGATATAAATCTTTGTTTCTAGTCTTAGTTAGCGGGATAATTGGTTTTGGGATCATTTCGGTGCAAGAAGCTCAAATTGACTAAGTATAATTATTAAAAGAATAGTATATCATTTCGAAACTATTCTTTGTTCTAAAAGAGCAATTTGAAATTTATCAAAAAACGATATAAATCTCGATTTATTCTTTTTTTTTCATTTAAAGAACCAAATTAACTTTCTAGCACATAGACATTTTTATCAATATTTATTTATTATATCAAGGATATATTATAATTTAACAAATTCCAATGAGTATTTGACGGTAATTTTTTGGCGCTCATAATAAGAAATTCTCTGGGATTAGATCATCCAAGCGTTCAAAGCGTAATAAAAATTGCTCGAGAAATTATTAGAGACAATAAAGTTTTAGATACGGAAATCCTTTATAATATTGCAAAACGACGTCTAAAAATACCCCGCAGAGGGCTTTTACGCATTATTCAATATTTACTCAATAAGAAGATTTTAGTTGAGGGCACAAAATGTACCAAAGGGACAGTGCTTTCAAATTACCAAAGAAGAAAAATTTATAATTTCATCCAATCTCACTTGGGGGTGCACTTTTCAATCATCAGAAAGGTGCTCTTTTCTGATACTGAGGGCAAATCTCAAGCTACTGGGCAATTACTTTGGCATTTAGAAATGTTAACTAAATTTAATTACATTAAAAAGGTGAATTTCAAAAAATACGTCATTTTTATCCCGGTTGAAATTGATGATGAAGCAGGAATAGTATTTTTTTTATTGAGAGATAAAGTTAACAAAAGAATTGCTAATTTGCTCATCCAACAAGGTAATATTAAAAAATCAGATGTATATAAAATGTTAGAAGAAAATAGAGAAATGGTTTATTACAGGATAAATGAGTTAATAAATTTCAACATTATTTCTCCACTTCAAGAAGAAAGTAGTAAAATTCAATTGAATCCGAATAATCGAGAATTAATTGCTCAAATAATTAATGAAGAATCAAAATTAAGAAAATAAAAACGTATAGTTAAATATAAAGATTTATAAAGTTTTAATAAAAGCAGAGGTATGTTAAGATTATGGATTTGAATTGGTCTCCCGAAGTTATTCTTGATATTTTTGTAGCGATTAGTTTTTTTATAATCTCAATCTTAACATATGAGATACCAAGCAGGAAAAAAATAAAATCATTATTTTACATCAGATTAGGATTTATCTCAATCGCTTTATTTTTTATGTTTGAAGGATTGTCATTTGTTTTCATGAGCATTTTTCTTCATCAGATCCATTCCCTAATTATTTTGTTTACTGCGTTTTTCTTTTTTATAGGTATTAATTATACTTTAAGGGAATCTTCACTTTCATTGAATTTACTTCCACTACTTTTATTAACAATACCGTATATTTACCTAATGTTTCTACCGGGAATGATCATTTATTCTATTGAATTTAGTTATCCGACAATCGTTTGGACAGGTTTACTCAATATAACTGGAATAATAATTCAAGCCATAACTGCGTTTTTTATATTTTATTGGGGTTTAAAAACTTATGTAAATTCACCATTTTTAATCAAACGTGAGGCAAGAATATTTTTTATAGGAACTTTATTATGTACCATTGGTGCCTTTAGTATTTATATGTTAACAATATGGATTCCCATATTAATTCTATTATCCGATATTTTTATAGTAATAGGTGCGGTAATATTCACCGTTGCTATAATAAGAGAACCTAAACTTCTCTATATTTTACCCTTTACGATCTATAGAATCCTAGTAAAAGATAAAGAGGGTTTTCCTTTATTTGATCATGATTGGTCTGAATCCGATATAAGCGAAATTACATTTACTGGATTTATAAACGCAGTCCAATTAATGAGTGAAGAAGTATTAGCAATTGGTGGAGTTGTAGATATTCATTTAGAAGAGGGAATTCTTACCTTGCACAAATCAGAATTAATTACTGTCGGTTTAGTTGCATCTAAGTCCTCCAAACTACTTAGGGAATCACTTGTTAATTTTTCAAATGATTTTCAAAAGAGGTTTGAGAGAGAGCTAAAAAATTCGGTTAAAGATATGGACAAGTATGATGCTGCTTACGAATTAATCGAAAAATACTTTTCAAACTTCCCTTATAGAATTATTACCAGTAAAAACTATCCCCTAATTTTATCAGGTAAATATGCAGATATTCCATTAGAACTAGAAAATAAACTTAAACAATTTATCACTAATAAGAAAGAATACGAAACTATTTTAACTGAGTTAATTAAATACCCTATGTGTGTATCTGAAGAATTTTTAAACTTTTATCGCGAAATAAAGGAAGAGCCGGAAAAATTGCCCGAAGATGAGTATAAATATCTAGATTCGGAATTTGATGATGAATCTTCAGTTTAAGATATTAGCACTTTTTCTAATTTAATTTTGTAATAAATCGTTCCTTGTGCCTTTTTATATGCAACTTGCTTCAAGGCAAAAAAGAAAAAAGCTTAGGAACTAATTAAAGACTCAATTATCCTTGAAACTTCTTCTTGAAGCTCCGCATGGCATTTTTCAATAAGAACATTTATTCTTGGTTTTTTCGAATTGAGAATTCGCCTTGTTTCGTAATCTAATTCATTGAGTAATCCGTACAAAACATCTCTCAGAATATTATAGGAGAATTTAGAAAATCTTGTTGATAAATCCTCAGCTCCTATCTCATTGCTCGGAATACCTAAAAAAAGCTCTTTAAATGCTGAAATTGTCTCTGTTCCCTTCTGTGTTACCTTAAGAAGAAAATGCGCGCCACGTGATGACATCGAGGGATTATCTATTTTAGCTATGAAACCATCATTATCGAGAAAAGATATAACTTTATACAGATTTTTTTCTTCACGTTGAGGCGGATTAAAGCTTTCTATGCCAAAATGATCTCTGATTTGAGGGATTGTGCAATTAGGGTTGTTCATTATATATTTTAAGACACGAATAGCAAGAAAGCTTTTTTCTAACTTCATAACCTAGTTTTAGATAAGCTAATTTTAAATACTTAAAAGAATCGTTCTAAATTAAATCTATCGTAATTTCCTATTTCCGAGAAATAAGAATCCGACAATAAAAAATAAAAAATTTTGTTTAGAGTAGATTTCACTCTAAAATATTTAGTTAAATACTCTTTTGACTAAAAGATTTGGTTTTGTATTAAAACAAATTTATAAAGATAAAATATATTATGTATTTAATTTCTAAATTTGTTATAAAAAAAATTTAAAAAAACAGTTAAAAATAAAAATTTACACAATAAATGTAAATTTGATCATACAAAAAATTAAATAAAAAACAAACAAAATTATCAAGGCTGAATAAAAATGGGAGAAGAAGAAAGCTTTTTGAACGCAAAAGCGTTAGTGGTTGATAACGGTACTGGAATCTCCAAAAATGGTTTCGCTGGGGAAGATCAACCAAGGTCAGTTTTTCCAACTTTGATTGGATACCCTAAGTATGAAAGCATAATGACCGATGTTGAGCACTATACCCGTGAATACTATATTGGAGAAGAAGCCATGCAACTCAAAGGAGTTTTGAAGTTAATGTTCCCAGTAGAACATGGTATAATTGAAGATTGGACCGCTATGGAAAAGATCTGGCACTATACATTCTATACAGACCTCCGTATTGATCCATCAGAACATCCTGTTCTTTTAACTGAGGCTCCATTAAACCCAAGACCAAACCGAGAAAAAATGGCTGAAAT
>JBHLNT010000269.1:0-4932 GCA_048941265.1 Promethearchaeota archaeon | reverse complement strand
TTCTAAATTTAGTTTGACCTATACCTACTATTGCTACGTCATTTTTAGGCATTTTATTGATCACCTCCAAATATTAATATGCAATTACCCTGAGAACAAATACCATTCATTCCATATGCCAACCCCGTATTAGCATCAGCGATTTGTCGTTTTTCAGCCTTACCCATAAGTTGCGATGCAATTTCTGCTACACGAATTAAACCATTTGCCATTGCAACGTTAGTTGATAATACTCCACCTGAGGGATTTACGGGAATATTTCCACCCATCTGGGTCTCTCCACTGTCCATAAATTTTCCTCCTTTTCCCTTATCACAAAATCCTAAACTTTCATAAATCATGAGTTCATGTACACTAAAATTTTCACTGATCTCGCAAACATCTAATTGCTTTATAGGATCGCTAATTCCAGCCATTTTATAAGCTTCTTTAGAAGCTAATTCCAATGCTATTAAATCAGTCATATTTCGATGCCCTAGATAATAGGCATCAGTACAATTTGCATATCCTTTTAACCATACTGGAGTATCAGTAAATTTTTTGGCATTCTTTTCGTTTGTAAGAAGCATTGCGACGGCCCCATCACTGAATGGCGGAAAATCTAGTTCTTTTAAAGGATAAGCTAACATAGGCGAATTAAGTACATCATTCACCGAAATATCTTTTTGTAAATGAGCATAAGGATTATTTAAAGCGTTTTTTCGATTTTTGGCTACGACTTTTGCTGCCTGTTCTTCAGTTATACCATATTTACTCATATACATGTTAGCCATCAGACCTGCAGCAGAAATTTGATCTAAGCCTAAATGTCTTTGATAAAACGGATCAAATATCGAGTTATTGATAAGATATTGATCCCCTTCAGAACATTTTGAGTGAGAAACCACTAGTACCGTATCATATTCACCAGATAAGACTCTCATTGCGGCATATACATAAGCAAAAGCACCGTCCCCTGAGACTCTTGATTCTGATTTACGAACTGATCCTACTCCATCCTGAACTGCCATATTAGCAATAGTCCGCCCATCATTAAAATCATTAGAACCAGTTATTACAGAACCCACATCGTCGTTCGTTATCCCCAATTGATTGTGAAGTTTTTTAACAACTTCAAAAGTTAGCTCCATATAGGTTTGATCGATTTTTTCTGCTTCATATTTCGTCTGGGCTACACCCACAATTGCTACTTTATCCATTAGTTTAATCTCTTCTTTTTTAATTTTAAATTTATTTTAAATAGAATAATAATATGTTAGATATGATTTTTTTTCATATTAAAGTTTTTATTCAAAAGATATCTCAGATAAATCAATTCGCGCTTAAATAATTAGTATTTTACAAGTTTATCAAACGATTCTTATTTAAAACACTAATAACATAAATTTCTAATAAAACTTAGTCTATTTTTAAAATTTAATTATAAAGTTCTCTCTATATGAGAGAACTCGAAACTCAAAACGCAACTCTCGAGCTCAAATTTTAAAGAAAAACTTTAAAAATTATTAAAAAGATTGTCCTGAAATATTAATTATTTTAAATTCTGTGATTAGTGTTCAAATCTATTATAAAGTACTAAATAATGATTCTCCAAAATCAATAAGCATTTTATTATCGATTTCTGCAGATTTGTAATGATTATTTCGATTAAATTTTTTATTTGAATAATGTTTCTTAAAATATCTTTCAAAATCGTACATACATATATTATTAATCTCACCGAAATTTAAATTCCCAAATTTGTCTAAAATATTACTATAAAATCCTTTCATATTTTTTCTCTCATAATCTTATTCATTCTATTATTCATTTATCATTTATCTAACCAAATTTTTTAATTTACATATTTTTACATATTTAAAATTTATGAAAACTCTCATATTATTAAAATTCTCAATAAATGAAAATATTATTGAGATTAAAAAATTATTATCGATTATTTCCTTAAATGGGAGGTTTATTTTTAAATAAGCTCCTTTTTTTACCCGTAAAAAATTACGGTAATAAAAATGACGAATTAAATGTTATATTATAATATTATTCATAATTTCCTACTTCTTAAAGTATGTTTCTAGTAATAAATTTTATAAATAAATGAAAGCAATAAGAAATCAATTAAAATTCATTGAAAAATACCAACTATAGAAAGGTTATATTATAAAATATAAAAAGGAGAGAAAAGTGACCTATAATGGTTATAGAAACGAATATTACTAAAATGTTAGGCATTAAACACCCAATTTTAAGTGCTCCAATGGGTCCATTTTATACCACTAAACTAACAGTAGCTGTATCCGAAGCCGGAGGATTAGGTGTCTTAAGTCATATTACTTTGCATGGAACTATAACTTTAGAAGAAATGAAGAAGAGCATGAAATACGTTGTTGAACATACCGATAAGCCTTTCGGATTTAACATTAGAACAGCTAGATTGCAACCTGATGCTATAAAACTTTGTAGGCAACTTCCAAGATTTATTATGGAGAATCAGAAAATAAAAGAACAGTGTGTTTATTTAATTACAAGTGCAGGCTCTCCACGACTGATATATAATAAACATTTTGAAAAATTGAAAGAAAATGGTTCAAACATTAAACATTTCCATGTTACTCCCTCATTACAACATGCAGAAAAATTGATAAATAAAGGAATTGATGGGCTGGTCGTTACTGGAACTGAAGGTGGAGGTCACCAATCTTACGATAATGTAAGTACTTTAGTTCTATTACAGCAAATAAGAAAAAAATTACCGCAAGTTCCTATAGTTGCATCTGGAGGTTATGCTACCGGTGAAGGCTTAGCTTCTGCGTTATCTATGGGAGCGGGTGCTATTGCGATGGGAACAAGATTTTTATCATCCAAAGAATGTGAATTTCATGAAAATTATAAAAAACTAGTTGTCAACTCAGGTTCTTCTGATACAGAAATGGTAACCGGAATTTTTGGACCCGCGAGAGTATGGAAGAATAAAAAAGTTATTAATAAAGATCTAGTGAAAAATAAAGAAGAGAAAAAGGCTAGAGAAACTTTAATTTCGAACGTGGAACAGGAGCTAGTCAAGTTAGAAAGGACGTATGAAGGAAATATTGAGGAGGGCACTGTTTATTTAGGGCAAAGTAGCGGTCTAATTGATAAAGTAGAAAGTGTTTCGAATATAATTAATACTATAATGAATGATGCCGAAAAATGTATAAAGAACGCTTATAATGCAATAAAAAAATTTCCAATAGCCCAAATGCTCTAAGTTTTTTATTTTCTCTATAATCTTCTTCGTCTGACTATTTTTTAATTATATTTTTAAACCTCTTTTTAAATCTACATATTTATGTTTATTTAAAAATTATAATAATTCTAATTTTATTATTACTTTTAATTTGTGAGAATATTTTTGAAAAATGAACTCTTTTTTTTTTCTATTCACAAAATAGAATTATATTTTTTTATATAGTCAATTTTTTTACCCGTAATAATTTACAATATTAAAATTCAAGAATTAGATTTTATTTGATAATATTTCTCATAATATCCTAATTCGTAAAGTATGTTTCTACTAAAAAATTTTATAAATAATTGTTAAAAAATAAGTAATCAGTGTAAAATTCATTCATAAAAAATAAAAAAATAATTTTGAATAATCGACGGTTAGGCTTAGAAATTTTTATATAAGAAATTAATATTTGGGGAATTCCAAAATATAAAAATAACAGTCTATTGAAGATATTTAAAAAAATAAACAAGAATTTGAGGAATAAATTATGAGAATAGGAAAAGGGAAAATAATAAAAAAAAAAACTGGAGGTGCTAAGTACGAAAGCATGTGGATGTACATACCAAGTAAATTGGCGAAAGATGATTCCTTTCCATTTACAGATAAAGAAGATGTAACAATCGAAATTATGGGTGAAAGATTAGTAATTAGGAAGAGATATTCGAAAAAGCATTGATTATTATTGATATGATCCCCAATAACTTAACAGCTAATCTCCTCAAGCATCATACAATTTTTTACAACTTCAAAATCCAATTCCCTATACGATTTGTCTATTTTTTCCTTTTCATACTAAGTTGGAGTTATTCCAACAATTGCTTCTTTATCCTCTAAGATATTTCTCACATTTATATTTTAATTATTTTTTATGGATTATTGAATTAGGTAAAACGATTTTATGTCAGATTTAAAGTTTTTATTTAAAAGAAGTATTATAGAATTCAAATTTGCTATGCTTACTAATGTTTAAACAAGCATGTTAACTTAAAGAATATTTAGACTTTCGTTGCTTATTATTATTGTTTCGAATTCAATAGTTTTAAACTTTAAATACAAAAAAGTGCTATTGTTAATCAATCAATTAATCCTTAAAATTTTAAAATTTTAAAAAAGTGAGAAAATAAAATGTCAGAAGATTTATCTAATAAATGTATTATATCAGCAGCATTGTGCGGAGCAGTGACCAGGAAGGAACAGAATCCTGCGATCCCCATCACGCCTGAAGAGTATGCTGCAGAATGTAAGAAATGCTATGAAGCAGGAGCAGCTATTGTACACCTTCATATGAGAGATCCAGAAACTCAGATGGCAACTCCTGAGCTCAAATTTTATAGATCTATTTTAAAGGCCATAAAAGAAGTATGTCCTGAAATCTTAATAAACTTAAGTTCTGCTATTAGTATTAATGCTACCGATAAACAGCGCATTGCTCCTATAAAAGAATTCGGACCTGAATTAGCTTCATTAAATTCGGCTTCAATGAATTTTGGAGTTGGAAATTGGAAAACGGGCGATGTTGTCGTCGAAACGATTTTTAGTAATACTTTTAGACTTATTGGTCGACTTGCTAATGCGATGAAGAAAGCTGGTACAAAACCTGAAATTGAAATTTACGATGCAGGAGGCTTACAAAATATTGCCTTTCTACAGATGAAGAAAATACT
>JBHLNT010000268.1:0-4949 GCA_048941265.1 Promethearchaeota archaeon | reverse complement strand
AGAAACAAGATATAATATTATCCCGAATAATGATCCCTCTAAAAAAATTTTTTCAAGCCCTACTATTCTTAGCTTAAGTGGTTTTATTATCTTAGTCTCAGAAGGTTTGCCTGATAATATTTGAAGTAATTCTTTTTTTTCACCTTTCTTATCAAGCTCTTGAGATAAAAACGCTCGACTTAATAACCAACAATTACTCAAAAAAAAAACATATCTATCCATGCTAAATGCTGGACTTTGTTCAAGGAATCTTTTTATTTCGATATGTAAATACCGCAATGATATAGCTAATCGATAAATTTCAACTTGAGATGAATTTTGTAAAAAGAACTCTATCTGGCGTATAGTTTCCTTGGTTGCGAGGTCTAATCCATTATAGACCATATTTTCTATAAAAGTTTTTACCTGATTTGCTATATTTTTTAATATAACAGAAGTCATGTTAAGATTCAACTCCAGAATGTAAATTTGTCTTAATTATTTCGATATTCATAATGGTTTCAAACATTCTCGCGGTTGATATTATCTTTAAAGCAGTCTTTGAGGCTTCGGATTTAAATTCGTCATTATTTTTTTCCTGGCTTAATTGGCCCATTAATATAATAAAACGTTCCAGTAGATCCCCCATCAAATTTAAGTTCATTTTACACACTTTATTTCTAAGTTCTATTATTTCTGAATAGCTTTCTTTGCTAAGTTTGCCAATACCTTTCAATAATAATTCATTGAGCCTACTTTTTACAATGTCAAATAATTTGAAGATTGCATTATCGCCTTTTAATGAAGCTATCGTTCATCCCCTCTATAGAGCCATAAGATCTTCTGGCAGAATTTCTACCGGACGCCATTCAATTTGTTTTACTGCATCCAAATTTCCATTAATCACATCTTTATAATGCAAAAAAATAGATGTAGCTTCGGACTTATTTAATTTGGGACGGTTATTAATAGTTTTTTTCACCCAATCAATAAGTTCATCGTTTTTCATGTATCCCTCTTTAACAGTTGCGATTAACGTTAATATGATATGTTTACATATTGTTCCCCTTAACCCACCACATGGATAGAGATTCTGAGTACCGCAGAAAAATGATCCATCTGCTTTTATTGAGCAGGCATATTCTAATTTTTTAGGATTCGTCTGAGATTTTACAACTGCCTTTAAATTTCCTTCGGCTTTCTCAATATATAAGAGATTTTTTTCACGTCGAAGCATATTGATAGCCTTATAAAATTTTGGGGCTAAATTTGAGTGTTGGATAGAGTTCATTAAATCTCTTCGAAAATCACTTAATCTTTCATCTAATTGAATTTTTGTCATACAAATTACCCTAAATAGGTCAAATGAGTTGAAACTTTCCTTAAAAAGTTTTACTATCTAAGATGTTCAATTTTTTATTTATAAATCCAGAGAATTTTTTGCAGGAAAAATTTAATCATAGTTTTTAGAGGCATTTTTATAGTTAATTAGAATAGTTTTATTAGACAAAAATATTGAAATTGACTTTATAAACTTAAAATAAATTCCATTTTAGGAACATCCTACATAAAGTCTAATATAATTGAATATAAAGAAAGGATTAAAAACATGGAGCAATAAAAAAAGATGGCACAAATAAAAATAATAGATGAAAAAGTCGTTCCACTTTCCTACATTATCGATAATAAAATCCCGTTAAATGACAAAAACATTTTATCAGAGGTTTTTTTAAAGATCTTTGCTTCAGAGCGAAGCATAGAAAGTGCTTACTATAAAGCTTTAATTTGTACTAGTGACGGAGAGCCTGTACCTTTGTTTAGTGTAGAGCATATTTACTCTAAAAATCGAACCAAAACTAGAGATTTAAATGAGGTTGTTCTTTATAAACGGGGTTTAGCCGATACTATGAATTTAATTCAAACCGGGAGTATTGGCTACTTTTCATCAGTAGAAATGTTCGCTCAAGAAAAAGCCATTCAATATTCTTCACAACCAGATTATTTTAGTTATCATCGTTATGGGCATTCAAGTGGTCCTCCCCCTGGAATAACTCCTATTAATGATACTCATTATTATCTTGATTTAATACTAGGCGCTCCTGGAAAACGAGTAAAATTATCGAATAACCGGAAAATTAAGGCGTGTAAATCATGTGATGCGATGTTACTCCGATTTTCTTACAATTGGGTCGTACAAAGAGATGATTTTAAACAAAAAAAATGCCCTTATTGTAGCAATACATTAAAAATTATTGAAAGAGATCGAAAATATGTTCAGGTAGAATTAGACTATAAGTCTGAAGGATGCCAAATTACAGGAACTAATAACCAAATTGGCATTCTGTATCATGGGATTCCAATCAAAACCACTGTCAAAGTTGCAGCACTTCGAAATTTCCTGATGAATTATCAAAACCTATTTCCTGGGGGAGTTATTGGTCCTTTAGATATAAGAATAAATATTGTGAAGAGTAGGAAAGGATTTACTTTTTTAGAATCTGCTCAACCATCAATAATAATGGAAAAAAATATTGATTGGCGTCCAGTAACTCTTTTTCCTGAAGATTTAATTGCTTTATAAATAAATATATTGGGTAATAGGCTCTCAAGTCAAATATTAATTTTTTTCACTCTTAATTTTTTGAAAATAAGTATATAATGGGAAAAAAAACTATAAAGAAAAAATCCTAGATCGGGAATCTATAGGTATTTTAGAACTAAAACCAACTCAAGTAACTTTCTCTTTGCTTCTTTTGAACATAAAATAGATAATTATCACTATGAGAATAGTTATTGGAACCGCAGCAACGGCAGGATTATTTCCACTAAATATATAAAACCAGTATGTAATTGCTAAAATGGAGGCAAATAATCCCAAGATTGAGCCGTACATACTTGCAAAGCTTTTTAATCGTCTATAGACTAAATAAAATCTAAAATTCATGCTTTTTATAACTTCTAATTCGTCCTCATTTAGGGTTTCTAAGATCTTTGGATTTTCATAATAAATCCCTAAACGTGGATCATATTTTCCTTTCAAGCTTCCATCACTTATTAGAAATATTATGTGATCTTGAGCATTTTGTCTTTTTATCTTGAGTTCATGGTTTAAAAATCCTATAGTAAGATATTCATTTGAAACTGCCTTGATGGTCATATCTATATAAGATTTAATGACTAACTGCTCCAAGGATTTAACTTTTTCTGTCAATGCATATTGAAATTCATTGATGAATCTATTAAAATCCTCTAATATGTATTTATTCTTTGTTTCAAATCCACTAGATTGTTTATTAAACTCTTTGACTAAATTTTTAACCTCTTTTACAATATGAGAAATTTGATTTTCAATATCTTTAGCTCTCTTTTGAATTTTAGAATTCGCCATTTTATGATTTGCAATTTCTATATCATCTTCGACTCTTGTTTGGAGCGTTCCTAGCATTCGACTAATTTGGATCTTTTGGTTATTAATATTATTGATTAAATTCTCTCGAAAAACTTCTCCTTTCAAAATAATCAATTCATCATAAATTTTTTCTTTTTTATTATTCAAATCCTTTAAGAAGATATTCTTTCTCTTTACTGAAATTTCTCTTATTTCAGGAATTAATTTATTTGAATCTTTAATATGGTTAAACTTGGTATTTAATTCTTCTTCAATTTTTTCTTGAATAAGTTTTAATTTAGTTTCTAATCTGCTCCATTTATTATTGAAACTTTCTTTAATCTTATTATATGATTTTTCTTGCGGATTTTTGAATTCTTCCATAATTGTTTTGTAGTTAGTTGTCAAATCATTTTTTAGATCATTATAAACTTGAGAAATATAATTTTGCATGTTATTAAATAACTGTAAATTATTTGAAATAGACTCAGCAGCTAATCTACTATTTGCAATTACAGATTCAAAATAATCATGCGTGTCTTTATATTCTATGCGGCTTCCGCTCTGTATTTGAAGATCATTCATTTTTTTATTATATTCTAAATGAATTGATTTATCCACATTATTTAGATCATTTATTCGATTTTGTAATTCTAACATATTTATGCTTAATGTTCTATTTCTAATAGAGCTGTCATAAAGAGCTAATACCTTCGCAATCATCTCTTTATGTACTTTTAATAACTTATTGTCAATATAATTTCTTAATTCCTTGTTCTTATAATAATCGTCAGTATAGACCATTAAACATTTCTCATCCTCATAAAATTTACCATTTATTTTGGAAATTTCAATCAAATCCTTAATTCGAGAGATTAGAATTTTACATTTTAGGTCTAATTCTTTCTTTAAATCCAAAATATGAACATTATTTGTTTTATTTTCATTTATTAAGAGAAAAATTCTATCGGTAATTATACTATTTATACTCTCATCCTGCTGAATATCTAATTCTTGGATAAAATATTCATAAAAATTATTCCAATGAACAATTGTGACATTAGATTCATCGAAATTGCTGATAATATCTTTACAATCATTCAATTTTTTGATATATATTTTATGGGTCTCATCAAATCTACTTCTAAGTCGCTCAAAACCTCTAAATACATCTTTAAGCTTTTTGCTTTTTGATTGATCCAGACTTTTTTTCAAATCAGTGAGTTCAGTTTTAAACTTTAAAATCTCATTCGAGACGAAACTATCAAAATCTTCAATTCTAGCTTTATTTCTCTCTTCAATTACTTTGTTTTTTAGACTTTGAACTTGTTCTGCAATTGACCCAATTATTTTTTCCTCAAGATTCTCAGACATTTCACTCAACATCCTATAAAGGAGATATAATTTTTGTTTATTCTTTATCTCGTCTTTAATTATTTTTTGGAGATTATCAATTTTTTCCTTTATAGTATTCAAAAGATCATCAGATTCTCTTTTAATCAAATCAAATGCTTCTTGAAATCGGTTTTCATTTACTTTTTCTTGTGCTTTCTTATTAATTCTCGCCAATTTTTCATTTATA